>VGYP01000176.1 GCA_016872955.1 Planctomycetota bacterium | reverse complement strand
CAGTCGAAGGCGTCGTCGACCACGACGCACTTGGGCGGCCGGAGCAGCCCGTCGCGTCCGATCGCAAACTCCCCGGCCAGCGCCCGGGCGTAGGGATCGATCAGCCTGGCCCGGCCGTCGAACCGCTGGCCCCGCTCTGGATCGAAGGGGCCGTCGGCCTGCAGGTGATAGAGTTGGTTCGGCCCCACGCCCGGCACCAACACGCTCCAAATGTCGCCCCAGCGATCCTTCGCCGGATCCAGTGTGATCACCTCCGACGGCTCGTCGTCGGAGACGCCGTCGTAGAGCAGCACCCGCATGGCCGTCGCGGACCGGCTGTAGACGACGAACTGCACGCCCCGATCATGGAGCACAGCCCCGTAGGCCAGCGTCTGGCTGAACTGGAGCGGCAACAGCGGCTTCCTGGCGCGGGTTCGCCTGACGACGACCTTTTTCCGGGGAGACATTCCGAAATCATACCATCGGCGGCGGTCCCGCAGCCGGCTTGCGGGCCGGCGCTCGGCGGCGATATTGACGGCGTGAGCGGAGCCACCTATTCCAACGCCGGCGTCGACCTGGTCGCCTATCGCGACGCGATGGCTCGTTTACCGGCCCACATGCGTCGCACCCACTGCCCGCGGGTGGTGGGCCGCGAGGGCTCGTTCGCCGCGTTGTTCCAACTCGACCTCAAAGGACTCTTCGCCCGCGGCTACGAGGACCCGCTGCTCGTCTCGTGCACCGACGGCGTCGGCACCAAGCTCAAGCTGGCCGTGCTGGCCGGCCGGCACGACACCGTGGGCATCGACCTGGTGGCGATGAGCGTCAACGACCTGCTCTGCACGGGTGGCGAACCGTTGTTCTTTCTCGACTATGTCGCCATGGCCAGGGACGAGCCGGCGCTGCTCGAGCAGATCGTCAAGGGCATCGCGGACGCCTGCGTCGAGAGCGAGTGCGCGTTGGTGGGCGGAGAAACGGCGATCCTGCCCGACATGTACCATCCTGGGGAGTACGACTTGGCCGGGTTCTGCGTGGGCGTCGTCGAGCGGAAGCGACTCGTGGACGGCTCGGAGATCCAGCCGGGCGACGTCGCGATCGGCATCGCCTCCAGCGGCGTGCACTCCAACGGCTTCAGCCTCGTTCGCAAGGCGGTCTTCGACATCGGGGGCCTGTCGATCGAAGACCGGCCGGCGGAGCTGGGGGGCCGGACGGTGGCAGAGGCGCTGCTTGCGCCGACGAGACTCTATGCTCGTGCCGTCAAGGCGGTGCTCGGCCATTACCGCGTCAAGCACGTGGTGCACGGCATCGCGCACATCACCGGAGGCGGGCTGGCGGAAAATCTGGGCCGCGTCGTGCCCGACGCGGCGCAGGTGGTGATCGACCGGGGCTCCTGGACGGTGCCGCCGGTGTTTTCCTGGATCCAGTCACTCGGCGACGTCGCGGGCGACGAGATGGACCGCGTGTTCAACATGGGCATCGGCATGGTGCTGGTGGTGTCGCCGCATTTTGCCGAGAGTATCCGCCACCAGGTGGCCGATCTCGGTCACGACTGTTGGCCGGTCGGCGTCGTGAGGGCCGCCGCCCCAGCCGACGAGCGAGTCATCCTTCGCTGACCGCTACGGCGTGGCCGCCGCACTGATTTCAGGCGGCGGGCAGCAGGAGGGACCGGCCTGCTCCAGGGCCGCGAGCACCTGCCCTTCGGAGAGCAGGTCGCGGAGGATGATGGGCTCGGGCAGCGGTCGGCCCTGCGTGCCGGCGGGATAGACCGCCAGCAGCGGGATCGAGCGGCTGCCAAGCGCTTCGAGCGCCCGGCGAATCTGCTCCGAGCCGTCGGTCCAGTCGGCGAGCACCGGCACGACGCGATTCATACGGATCAGTTCGTGGACGCGTTCCGTCTCGATCGCCCCCTGCAGATTGGCCTTGCAGGTCAGGCACCAGTCGGCCGAGAAATCGACCATCACGGTGATGCCGCCGGCGCGGAGATCCGCGAGCCGCGTCGCCGAGTAGGGCTCCCACTGGATGGGCGATTCACTCGGCAGATAGTTGGCCAGCCACGCCACCGGTCCCACCCGCTGGATCACCCGCCGGACCGGCCGCAGCGCCGTGATCAACGAGGCCCGCGTGGGCGAGTCGGTCGGTCCAAGCCAGAGCAGCCCGGCCAGGCCGATCCCGCCGGCGATGGCGGCGGCCTGCAGCCAATGGCTGAAACTGGCGACGGCCTGCCGCTGTTGCGCACGGCCCACCCACCAGCAGCCCATCCAGATGCCGATCAGCATCACAAACGTGGGTACGAAACAGGTCGGCTGTTTTTGGAGCTGGTAGAAGAGGAAGGCGACCGTGCCGAGCATCACGAAGCCCAGCACCTCCTTGAAGGTCGCCATCCATGGTCCCGGCCTGGGCAGGAACCGCACGAGGCCGGGAAACAGCCCGACGAGGAGGTAGGGCAACGACATGCCCAGGGCGATCGCTCCAAACACGGCGTAGCTGACGGCCGTCGGCTGGCCGAGCGTGTAGCCGAAGACTGGACCGAGGAACGGGCCGCTGCAGGGCGTCGCCAGCACCGTCGAGAGTACCCCCTTGAGGAAGGCGCCCAGCGGCCCCTCCTGCGATTGCACATGGCCCGCCTTTTCGCCGATGAATCCGGGGATCGGCAGTTCCCAGACACCCAGGAACGACAGGGCAAAGGCGAACACGACCGCGATCATGCCCACCTTGAAGGACACCCAGGTGAACTGCTCGCCCCAGGCGAGGTTGACGCTGCCCAGGCCGATGTTGGCGGCCACGCTGGCGGTCGCCAGCAGGAAGAACACCGCGAACAGCCCCGCGCAGTACCAGAGGTTGAGTTGGAAGACCTCCCGCCGAGCGCGGCCCGACTGTTGGGCGAATGACATCAACTTCAGCCCCAGCACTGGCAACACGCAGGGCATGAGGTTGAGGATCAGCCCGCCCGCCAGTCCCATGAGCAGAGCCAGCGGCAGGGACAAGGTGGCCGGGGCTGCCACGGCTGGCGGCGCCGGCTCCACGTCGGCGGGGGGAGAGACGGGAGGGAGTGACTGCAGCGGCACGATCGCCTGGGCGGCCTCACCGTACTTGGCGGCGGCGAAGTCGATGGTGGCCGGCACGCCACCGGACGGCGTCACGACCGTCACCCGCACGGCGGCGGGCGGGTCGCAGCTGTTGTCGCTGCAGGTCTGGAACGCGATCACCAGTTCGAGCGGCGGGTCGGCCTTCGCATCGGCCGCGACGAGCACCTCCAGTCGCACCGGCCCCTCGACGGCGCCTGCGGCCGCGAGGTCGGGCTGCGGGACCGGTTCGGCCTTGAGCGCCCGCACACCCAACACCCGCGTGCCACCCGATGTCGCGGCCAGGATCGTTGGCTTGCCCTGCCCGATCTCCGTCGCGTCGGCGGATGCCGCCCGGTAGAGATGCCAACCCCGTGTGGGGATCAGCCGAAGCTCAAGCGGCCAAGTCCGTTTGCCCGACACGTCGCGGGCCGCGCCGACGACGGCCTCTAAGACCGCGTGCGACCGCTCCGGACGATGGGTCGCGACGGCGGGGGCAGCGGCCTTGTCATCCGTCGCGACCGCGGCCGCGACGAAAGGAATCGTCCTGGGAGGCAGGCAGGACGTGTCCTGGCAGAGCTGCAGCCGCACGGAGCCCCGCGCCTCCCCGCTGCCCGGACCGAGCGGCGCCCGCCAGACCACGCGACCGGCATGCTCCTCGATCGGCAGGCCCTTCCAGGCCGGCACGTCGTCGACCAGCCGGACGCTTGGGGTGGGCTGGGCCACGAAGGGCCCGGTGGTCTGACGGGGCGAATCCGGCGCCACCGTGATTGTCGTCGCCAGCGGGCCACCTGGACGCTGCGTGACCGCGTACAGGTGCCAGCCATCTTCGAGCGTGGCGGTCACCGCCAACGTGTCGGGACCGCCGGTCTCCCCTGGTTTGATGGTGGCCGTGATGGTCACCGGCTCGCCGAGTTCGGCGGCCAGACCGGCGAATGGATCGAAGCCCTCGACCGCCAGCGGCTCGGCCGCGATCGCCTGCGAGACCGCCAGCAGCGTCGCCCAGCCGGCCAGGGTGATCGTCGCAAGCAGTCTGTTCATCGCGATCCGTCCACGCTGGAAAGTGCCGGCTTGGCAGGCTAGGTGCCGACCCCCATCCCTGGGGCTTTTTCGACGCAGGCAGTCTACAAGGTGCAATTTTCACCGGTCAAACCGAGGCCTGAAGCGGTCGTCGGCCAGGATTTGCAGGGCTGTCGACATCACGCCCAGAAGCCAATCCACGCGGTCGGTCACGGCGGCGGCATCGGCGAAGGTCCGCCCCTCGACCAGCACCCAGCGAAACCAGTTGTCGAGACCGAAGACGACGCCGCTGGCCGCCAGGAAGGGAACGAGATCGAGATCGTCGGCGTGGGTGGCCCCGTAGGCCGCTAGATGATCCCGCCACCAGCGGGGTTCGGCGGCGGCGGGCACCATCCAGCTGCCGAGCAGGCGGCCGAGGTCTGCGGCCGGTGTGTCGGTCGTGGCCGCATGGAAATCAACGAGGCCGCTGATCCGGCAGGGATCGTCCGACCCGAACAGGACGTGGGCGGCCCACACGTCCCGCAGCACCGCCTGTCGCCGCAGCAACGGCGGCGGAGAGGCCGCGAGCCGCGTGATGAGGGCCGCCCCGTCCGCGCGTCGCATGCCGTCGATCGCCGCGGCGAGCCTCGGCACGATCGCGCGACGCAGGCCATCGGCGGCCTGCTCGGTCGGCAGGTTCTCCCAGGGGCGGGCGAGCCAGGCCCGCGCCTGATCCACGCGGTGGGTGAGCGCGGGCGACGGCCCTGGGTCGGGTGGGTTCTCGGGCAGTGACGCCGCCGCGTCGTGCAGTCGGCCGAGCAACGCCATGGCGGCCGCGATCTGCCCGTCGGTGGGAGAGAACACCGCCGAGCCCGGCATGAACGCCTGCAGCTCCCAGGCCCGCCCCCTCGCGTCGACCCAGAAGCTGTCGCCCGACGCCGAGGCCACCACCACGGGCACTGCGCCGATTCCCCGGGACGCCAGGTGACGCATCAGCGCGTGCACGAAATGGATGCGGGGGGCCGGGGTGCCTGGGGCGAATGCCTTGAGCACGAACCGCCGACGCCGACACTCCACGACGAACAGCGGCGATCCACTGAAGCCCGCCCCGGCCAGCGGCCGCAGGCTGACGTCAGCCGCGCCGAGCCAGTGCCGGCAGATCGAGGGCAGGTCATGGCCCGGAAAGGAGGACGGCAAATCAGGCATCTCCTGCGCAGCTCCACCGGCAATTGGTCGGCGACGATCGACGATGCTACCCTGCAAGGTGGTGATGGCAGGCTGCCTTTCCGCCACCGGGCGGTGGCCCGTCCCGCCGGTCGGGTCGCCGCGTGTTCGCGGCGTCCATGCCCTCCGTTGTTTCTGCCCAGCCTTGCGTCTCAGCCTCCTGCCTTAGGATGACGAGTATGTCCGTTCGCCGCCTCGCCGCTTTGATCATTTGTCGTTGTCGCCAGAGTCCGCGGTCGGCGATGCTGGCCACGGCGATTCTGGGAATGCAGGTGGTGGCGTCGGCCGCCCGTGGTGACGAGTCGGCGACCGTGAAGGCCGAGCCGGAAGCCCGACCGCCGGCCAAGGAACCTGCACCGGCGGCCGCCGAAGAGAAACCCGCGAGCAACGCCGCGACCACGCTGCTCAAGGATGCGACCAGGATTCCGGGCTTGTTTCCTCTCTGGAAGAAGGACGACGCCGTCTACGCCGAGCTTTCCGACTCGCTGCTCGGCAAGGAGTTCTTCGTGCTCACGAGCATCGCCCGCGGCATCGGCGATCGGCTGCTGCTCGGCGGCATGAGCCTCGGTTTCGGCGACGACTGGGTGTGGCAGTTCCGCAAGGTCGACGACTCGATTCAGGTGGTCCGCCGCAACGTCCGATTTTTCGCCGCACCTGGCAGCCCTGAGTCGAAGGCGGTCGATCTCGCCTACACCGACAGCGTGCTGTTCAGTCTGCCCGTCAAGGGCAAGGGGCCGGGGGGCGGACACCTCGTCGACTTCGGGGCGGTGTTCCTCACCGACCTGCCGAGAATCTCCGCAGCCCTGCCGGGATTCTCATTCGCCCGCGATCGCTCGACCTGGGGGCGCATCAAGAACTTTCCCGACAACGTGGAGCTCGAGGTCGCGGCCACCTACGGGTCGAGCGGCGCCACCACGATCGACAC
>VGYP01000175.1 GCA_016872955.1 Planctomycetota bacterium | reverse complement strand
GGGGCCTGCTCCTACCTGCTGATCGGGTTCTGGTTCCGCAAGCCGGCGGCGGCCGCTGCGGCCAAGAAGGCCTTCCTCGTCAACCGCGTGGGTGACTTCGGCCTGGCCGTGGCCGTGTTTCTCCTCTGGATGACCTACGGCACGTTCAACTTCGAAGACACGATCCTGCCCGACGGCTCCCCGCTGCCGGGCATTCTCGGCATGGAACGGCTGGCCGACCCGTCGGGTTACGTCGCCGGTGCCGTCGGCACGGCGATCTGTCTGCTGCTGCTCTTGGCGGCCTGCGGCAAGAGTGCCCAACTGCCGCTGCATGTCTGGCTTCCCGACGCGATGGAGGGTCCCACCCCGGCCAGCGCGCTGATCCATGCCGCCACCATGGTGACGGCGGGCGTGTATCTCGTGGCTCGCTGCAGCCCGCTCTACGTGGCCTGCCCGCAGGCCCTGACGGTGGTCTCGGTGGTGGGTGCGTCCACAGCGCTCGTGGCCGCGCTTATCGGCACCGTGCAAAACGACCTCAAGCGGGTGCTGGCCTACTCCACCATCAGTCAGCTCGGCTACATGTTCGCCAGCCTCGGCACCGGCACGTTGCTCGGATTCACCGCCGCCATCTTCCATCTCGTGACCCATGCCTTCTTCAAGGCGTTGCTGTTCCTGGGCGCCGGCTCGGTCATGCACTCCATGGGGGGTGTGATCGACATGCGGCGGTTCGGCGGCCTGCGGCGGGTGATGCCGATCACGGCGGCCACGTTCCTGGTGGGCAGCCTGGCCCTGGCCGGCGTGGCACCATTCGCCGGCTTCTTCAGCAAGGATGAGGTCCTGGCCGCACTGCACGCGCGGGGCTGGCCCGACGCCCACGCCGAACACCACGAGGCCCCCCATGCCGGACACGCGATCCTGCCGCGGGCCGCCGGCCCGCGGGCCAGCTTCGTGAGCCTCGCCCCCGCGGCCTCCGCCCGCCATGCCGGCGATGAACCGGCAGCCGAAACCTATCGCTGGCTCTACTGGACGAGCCTGTTCACAGCGTTCCTGACCGCCTTCTACACCTTCCGGGCCGTGTTCATGACGTTCACCGGCCCGACGCGGGTGCCCGACGAGGGGGGCCACCATGCCCATGAGTCGCCCGCGGTGATGACCGTTCCCTTGGTGCTGCTGGCCGGGGCGGCGAGCATCAGCGGGTGGTGGCTGTTTTCCACGCACGCACTGGCCGATTTCCTAGCCGCCACCCCGTCGCTCACCACGCCTGCCATCGCCGCCACGGCATCGCCCAACGCCTTCCACCTCGACCTCGCCCTGCAGGGGACGTTCGCCGCCGTCGCGGGCATCGTGCTGGCGGCGGTGGGCCATCTCGGCCACCGTAGCGACGGGCCGCAGATGGAGCGGTTCCTCGGTCCGCTGGGAACCCTGTTCGGAAGCAAGTTCTTTCTCGACGAGCTCTATGCCGCAGTCGTCGTGCGGCCCTTGGAACTGCTCGCGCTGGTGGCGGCCTGGTTCGACCGCTTCGTGATCGACGGCCTCGTCGATCTCGTCGCCCGGCTGCCGTTGGCGGCCGGCGCCGTGGTCCGCCGCCTACAGTCGGGCCTCGTGCAACGCTATGCGGTGGCCGGCGCCCTCGGCACGCTGATGATCGTCCTGGCCCTGGCCTGGCACCTCCGCACCTGAGAACTCACCCCTCCTGCCTGTCGCGACCATGAACGGCTTCAGCCCCCAGGCCCATCTGCTGCTGACGATCCTCGCCCCGCTGGTGGGCGCGGTCGTGGCCTGGTCGTTGGGCGGACGCGGCCTGTCAGCCGTCCGCCAGAGCGCGGCCGTGTCGGCCCTGGCCACGCTTGGCTTGGCCGGCTGGCTGGTGGTTCGCTTCCTCGCCGAGCCGACCGCCGGCCTCGGCATCCCCTACGCCCGGATCGACTTCCCCTGGCTGACGAGCGGCTTCTTCGATGTCCGGCTGTCACTCGGGCTCGACGGCCTGTCGCTCTGGATGTTCTCGCTTTCGGCCCTGCTGTCGGTGACCGCCGTGTTCGTGAGCTGGGACGCGGTCCGCGAGCGGCCGGTCGGCTTCTACGCCCTCCTGCTGCTCCTAGAGTCGGCCATGCTCGGTGTCTTCGTGGCCCGTGACGTGCTACTGTTCTACGTGTTCTTCGAGTTCACGCTCGTGCCGCTGTTCTTCCTGATCGGCATCTGGGGGCACGAGGAGCGGCGGCGGGCGGCCGTCAAGTTTTTCGTGTACACGCTCGCTGGCAGCCTGCTGACCTTCCTCGGCCTGCTGGCGATCATCCTCTGGAACACGGCCCATTCGGGGATCGTGACCTTCGACATCGAAGCACTCACGGACGCCACGCTCATCCATCCGCTGCCCATGACGGCCGCCGGTGGCTGGTTGCAGATGGTCGTCTTCCTGGCGCTGCTGGCGGGATTCGCCGTCAAGGTGCCGATCGTGCCCCTGCACACCTGGCTGCCGCTGGCCCACGTCGAAGCGCCCACCGGAGGCAGCGTCGATCTGGCCGGCGTGCTCCTCAAGATCGGTATCTACGGCTTCCTGCGCTTCTCGATGCCGATGCTGCCCGAGGCGACAGCCGCGGCGGCGCCCTGGCTGTTCGGGCTCGGAGCAGCGGGGATCGTCTACGGGGCGATCGTGGCGCTCGTGCAGACCGACCTCAAGCGGCTGGTCGCCTACTCGTCGGTCAGCCACATGGGCTACGTCGTAATGGGACTCTTCGCGCTCACGCCGGCCGCGGTCGAGGGGGCGAATCTGCAGCTGGTCAACCACGGCCTCGCCTCGGCCGGTCTGTTCGCGATCGTGGGCATGCTCTACGAGCGGTTCCACACCCGCAGCATCGCCAACCTCGGCGGCATCGCGGCCCGGGCCCCCTGGCTGACGGTGTTCTTCATGCTGTTCACCTTCTCGAGCATCGGCCTGCCAGGCCTGAACGGCTTCGCCGGCGAGTTCCTGATCCTGGCCGGGTCGTTCCAGCGGGCGTGGAGCGGCGTGCCGTCCGTCTGGCAGGCCTGGTATCTGTCGCTCGCGCTGACGGCGGTGGTCGGGGTCGTGCTCGGTGCGTGGTACATGCTCTGGGCCGTGCAGCGTGTGTTCTTCGGCCCGTCGCGGGAGCCGCCCCGCCACGCCGACGACGGCCACGGTGACGCCGAGCGGCTTGATCTCCGCTGGCATGAACTGCTGGCGGTCGCCCCGCTGGCCGTGTTCGTGCTCTGGATCGGACTCGTTCCGGCCACGTTCCTGGAGCCGGTCTCCGCCGCCGTTCGCGGCTCCACAGGCGCAGCGGCCGCGGCCTTTGCCGTTCGCATGGCGACCGAGCCCCCGACGGCCGACGTGGCCGGCCAACCACCCGTTCTCCCCGCCATCCTTCCATGACCTCACTCGAATCGATCGCCCTGCTCGCGCCCGAGATCGTGCTGCTCACCGCGGCCCTGGTCGCCTATCTTGGGGGCGCCTTCGCCGGCCTGCGGCACGGCTGGCTCGTGGCCATGGTGGGGATCGCGGCCGCCATGAGCGTCGCCGGCGGTCAGCCGGCGGACGGGGCCACCGTGGTATCGGGCCCGGTCACCATCGACGGCTTCTCGACGTTCCTGCGCTGCGCGGTACTCGGCGTCGGCGCGATCCTCTGCCTGGTGCAGGCTGGCGATGTCCTGGGGGCCGCCTCAAGCCGCAGCGGCGGCATCCGTCGCGGCGGGACGTGCGAGGAGGCCGGCACCTTCCTGGTGATGCTCGCGGGTCTGTCGCTGGTGGCCATCGCCGGCGACCTCGTGCTCCTGTTCGCCGGACTGGAACTCGTCTCGATCCCGACCTACGTGCTGCTGGGATTGAAACGAACCGACGCCCGCGGACAGGAGGCGGCGGTCAAGTACTTCTTCCTCTCGCTGCTGGCCTCGGCGCTGTTCTTGTACGGCGCGACGACGCTCTACGGAATCGCCGGCACCACCAGCCTGACGGGAATCGCCCGCGGCCTGCAGGCGACCGACGAGACGGCCGCCGGCCTGGCGACCGTGCTGCTGCCGGTGGCCCTGGGCATGAGCCTCGTCGGCGCCGCCTTCCGGCTGGCCGCGGTACCGATGCACTTCTACGCCCCCGACGTGTACGAGGGCACCGGTCCCGGCAACGCCGCCCTGCTCTCGACGTTGCCGAAGGTGGCCGGGGTCGTGATCCTCGGCCGGCTGCTGGCCCTCGGGGCGACGCCCGAACCCGACCCGGCCGGAATCGGCCCGGCCGCCCTGGCGCACCTCGAGCTCTTCTGGCGACTCACGGCCGTGCTGGCGGCCGTCACGATGACCGTGGGCAACGTCATGGCGCTCTGGCAGGGCAATCTCCGACGGCTCCTGGCCTGCTCGTCGATCGCCCACGCCGGCTACCTGATGGTCGGCATCGCTGTGGCGTCCGCGGCGGCCGCCACCCAGGCGGGACGGCCACTCGGCAACCCGGCCACCGCCGACGCCCGCTGGACGCTGCTCCTCGACGGGATGGCGGCGACGCTCTTCTACCTGGCGACCTACGTGCTGCCGACGCTGGGAATCTTCGGGGCGCTGGCGTACCTCGGCCACCGCTGGCCGGAGTGGACCGCCGGCAGCGGTCCGCGACCGCCGCGGGAGGAGCTCGCGACCGTCGACGATCTCGACGGTCTGTCGACCACCAATCCGGTGGCGGCCTTCTCGGCAAACTGACGCTGGCGGTCTCAGCGCTGGAGGTCGACGGCGCCGGTGCCGTCGAACCGGGCAGCCGACGAGCCTGGTTCGTGGGCCTGGCCGTGATCCTGGCCCTCAATGCCGCCATCGCCGCGGCCTACTATCTGCGGCTGATCGCGGCGATGTATTTCAAGACCACCAGGCGGGGCGTGCAGTCCGACGGTGGGCTGGCCGGCGGGTTGGCGATGCTTGCGTGCCTGGTGCTCGTGCTGCTCGTGACGGTCCGGCCCACGGGCCTCTTGGCCGCGGCCCAACGTGCCGGCCGGAGCCTGACCAGTCCAGTCCCCGCGGCGACGGCCACCGGTTTGCCCGGGACCTCCGCCGTGACAGCCACGACCGACCCACTCCACCTGGAATCATCGGCCCGTCGATGACCGCACCCGACCCCCGTTCCATCACCGCGACGTTGGCCGACCTCCGCGACCCCGAGACCGGGAGACCGCTGGCGGAGACGGGTCAACTGTCGGTCGGCACCGTCGACGCATCATCGCTCACCGTCGAGCTGAGGCTCACGACCCACTCGGCGATGCTCTGGAAGCCGCTGCGGGCTCGGGCGGAGGAACTGCTGCGGGCCGCCTTCCCATCGGTGCCTGGGGTCGTCGTCACGGTCGAGCCCCATGGCCGACCGCCGCTCAAGATCGGGCAGATCGGCCTCGAGGCCAAGAGCGTGATCGCGGTCGGCAGTGGCAAGGGGGGCGTGGGCAAGAGCACGATCGCCGCCAGCATCGCCGTGGGCCTGGCCCGGGCGGGAAGCCGGACCGGCCTGCTCGACGCCGACGTCTATGGTCCCAGCGTGCCGCACCTGCTGGGCCTGTCGGGGCGGCCGCAGATCGACCAGGGCAAGATCGTGCCGCTGACGCTCGCCATTGGCGGGGGCGACATGCCAGTGATGTCGATGGGCTTCATGGTGCCGCCCGGCGAGGCGGTCGTCTGGCGGGGCCCGATGCTCCATGGGGCGATCACGCAGATGCTCCGCGACACCGCCTGGGGACCGCTCGACTACCTCGTCATCGACATGCCGCCGGGCACGGGCGACATCGCGCTGACACTCTCACAGGTGCTGCCGCTGACGGGCGCCGTCATCGTCTGCACGCCGCAGGACGTCGCCTTGCTCGACGCCACCAAGGCGATCGCCATGTTCCGCAAGGTGAACATCCCGGTGCTCGGCATGGTCGAAAACATGTCGACGTTCGTCTGCCCCGACACTGGCAAGCGGTATGACATCTTCGGGTCGGGAGGCGCTCGGCGCACGGCGCAGGAACTCGATATCCCCTTCCTGGGCGAGGTGCCGATCCAGATCCCGATCCGCGAGCACGGCGATGCAGGCCGGACCGCCGCCAACTACGAAGATCCCGCGTCGCGTCCCTTCCTGGAGGCGATCTGCGAGCGGCTCGTCGCTGGGCTCGCCGCGGCCGCCGCTGCACGACCATCGCTGCCGAGCCTGCCGGTGCTCTGACCGTCCCCCCCCCCCCCCCCCCCCGCCCCGGGACACCCCGGGGGGGCGC
>VGYP01000174.1 GCA_016872955.1 Planctomycetota bacterium | reverse complement strand
GATCCTCCATACATGGCCGGCCGACGACCCGGTCGCGGCCAACTGGCTCCGCACGGCGTTCGACCAGTTCGCCCGGACGCACACCGAGAAGTTGCCGGTTGAAGAACTGCTCGCGTTTGCGGCCGACCCAAAGGCACACGGAAAGGCCCGCCGAGTCGCCCTGTCGGCCGTCGAGCGGACCCGCCCCGGCACCACCGTGAAGTTGCTCCCGGGCTGGCTGAACGACCCCGAGTTCGGCCCGGATGCGGTGGCCGAGCGGATTACCGCCGCGGAAGCTGCCGAGCCGACCGAGGCGACCCGTATCCTCCGGACGATGTTCGCGGCCACGACGGACATAGACCAGGCGCTCGTGGTCGCCAAGAGACTTACGGCCGCAGGCGACAAGCCGGACATGGTGAAACACCTCGGTATGGTCGGCCGGTGGCATGTCGTCGGCCCGTTCCCTGTGTCCCCGGAGGACGGGTTGAAGCAGTCGTTCCCGCCGGAGACCAAATTCGACCTTGCCGCCGAGTATGAGGGCAAGGCCGGCAAGTTGAAGTGGTCTGCCGCCACCTGCGACCCTGCCGAAGGGCGAGTCGATCTGGCGAAGTTCGGCGTCAAGCCGGACGACGGGGCGGTGGCCTATGCGGCAGCGACGGTCATCATGCCTTCGCCGACGAAGGTCGAACTCCGCCTGTCGGCGGTGGACAACATCACGGCGTGGGTCAACGGGAAGAAGGCGGTCGAGCGGGCCAGCGAATACCGCAGCATGTACAGGCCGGACCGCTACCGGGCAGCGGTCGAACTACCGGCCGGGGAATCCGCACTCCTTTTGAAACTCACCAAGACCCGCCCCGAGGAAGTCCGCGGCAGGCCAGGCGCTACCGCCAAGTGGGACTTTCTGGTTCGCCTCGCGGACGACAAGGGCCGCGGCGTCGCATTCACCCAGCCGGAGGGGAAGAAGTGAAGCGGGTCATTCTTCTTGCCCTGTTGCCCGTAATCGCGGCCGCCGACTGGCCGCAGTGGCGCGGGCCGACCGCCGACGGCGTCAGCGCCGAAACCGGCTTCCCGGTCGAATGGGACGGCGTGAAAGGCACGAAAGTCCGCTGGAAGGTGCCGTTGCCGGGAGCCGGGAATGGCAGCCCCGTCGTTCTCGGCGACGACGTTATTGTGACCGCCACGTCCGGTCGCCACCACTCCGAGTTGCATGTCCAGTGCTACGACCGCGCTACCGGAAAGCCGAAATGGCAGACCGACCTAACCGCGACGCCCGCCGACGCCCCGTTCAGCATGTTCCCGCCGGAACGCGGCCACGCCGCGAGTACACCAGTTCTGACAAAGAAAGCGGTCTTCGCCCTGTTCGGCACCGGCGACCTCGTGTGCTTGGACCGGGCCGGGAAGCCGGTCTGGATGCGGTCGCTGACGAAAGAGTACGGGATCATTCGCAACGACTACGGGATTGCCGCGTCGCCAGTGGTCGCGGACGGGCTGGTGTTGGTGCAGGTCGATCACCTCGAAGGGTCGTACCTACTCGCCGCCGACGCAGCGACCGGGAAGACGAAGTGGAAGACGGCCCGCACCGGGGTGTACGACAACTGGGCGACTCCTGTGGTCGTGACGGTCGGCGGGGTGAAGCAGATAGTGTGCCTCGGCACGAAGACGATCGCCGGATATGACCTAGCGACGGGCAAACAGGCGTGGAGTCTGGACGCGTTGGAACGGCTCTGCTCTTGCACGCCCGTCGTCCGGGGCGACAAGCTCTTCGCCGTGTCCGGGCCGTCCGGGGCGAATGTGGCCATCGATCTGGCCGCCCGACCGAGTCCGAAGGTGATGTGGCAATCGAAGAAGAATGGGCCGTTCGTGCCGTCGGCCGTTGTCGTCGATGACCTGTACTTCTTCACCGACGACCAAGGAACCGCGTCTTGCCTGGACCTGAAGACCGGCGCGGAGAAGTGGCGGGAACGGATCGGCAGCGGCCGGATGCGGCCGTCCCCGGTGGCAGCCGGCGGGCATGTGTACTTCACCGCCCTCGACGGTACTACCACCGTAGTGAAGGCGGCGGCCGGGTTCGAGGTGGTGGCCAAGAACCCGCTCGGCGAAGAAGTCGCGGCGTCGGCATCACTAAGCCGTGGATGCGTCTTCCTTCGAGGCGGCAAGCACCTCTGGTGTCTCGGAAAATAGGTCGATTCATGCACACCACGGACTCGGCTCGGTGGCGGGAAGCCCGCCAGTTCGACGCCGACTGTCCGGTGGTCGGCGTCCGCACCGGGGCACCGATCGAGAACGACGGTGTCACCGGCGATCTGGTCGACCGCTTGCCGCCCGGTGCCAAGTGCGTGCAGAACGACGCGGACGCGGCAATCCAGCAGGTGATTGAAATGGACCGGGTCGCGGCGTCGGCCACCTCGCGAAGAGTTTTTGACGGACCGGACCGTGGATCAAACACTCGAAGCTCTCGCGGCGGTCCGGCAGATGCGCAAATAGCCCGCCCGCTTGACAATTCCACTTCCCGACATGGCCATCGACTCGCCCTTCTCCTCGACCGCAAACGACATCGAACCATTTCCGGTATTACGGCGTACTCACATTGTCGGAAGTTTTACTAGGTATTACCATAAATACTAAATGCTACTTTCTTGTTGAGCGTCTAGCCTCGGGCTAGTCGGGAGGCGATTGATGAGGTGCTCCGCTTACGGGCTAGTGTTGGCCCTGTTAACCTTCGGATGCGGGGGGCCGCAGCGGGCCACCATCGAAGGCGTCGTCACTCTCGACGGCAAGCCACTTGCCGACATGGAGGTGCAGTTCATCCCCGAACCGGAGCAAGGTCGCGGGGCGGCCCCAGCTTCGGCGTACACGGACGAGGCCGGGCGCTACCGGATCGAGGCTGTTGGGTCAGGTGGCGTGTGCGTCGGGCCGAACCGGGTTTGCGTCAACGACGCCCGGCTCATGACGCCCGGCGGCGGGACCGACCCGAACGACGGCATGCCCGGAGCCATTACCAAGACCGGCGTGCGTCGTTCGCGGGTGCCTCAAATCTATTCCGACGCAAATCAAACTCCACACCGCAACATCACCGTCCGGCCCGGCGTGCAGACGGTGGACTTAGCCCTGAAACTCAAACTCTGATACGCGGAGAGGACACACCGATGAGAAACCGAACGACCCACGCCGGGTTCACGCTGATCGAGTTGCTGGTAGTGATCGCCATCATTGCCATCCTGATCGGCCTGCTCCTCCCAGCCGTCCAGAAGGTGCGTGAGGCGGCAGCCCGGATGCAGAGCCAGAATAACCTGAAGCAACTGGCCCTCGCCTGCCAATCGTTTCACGACGCGAACCAAGGGCTGCCGTTCGCCTCGTTCACGGCGACGCCGAGCAACCCCGCGCAGAACTACAGCACCTGGATCATCCCGATCCTACCGTTCATCGAGCAGGACAATGTCTACCGGGCGTGGTACGCCAACCCGACGGCGGCGGCCCAGTACAACGGGCCGAACGCCCCGGCGGCGGCGGTCATCAAGACCCTGCTCGCCCCGTCCGATGCCCTCGGCACAACGCCGTTCGAGCAGGCCGCCCCAGGCGTGAACCCGAGCTTCCCGAACGGGCGGTATGTCGGCCTGACCAGCTACGGCTGCAACGGCGGAACGGCGGCCCCGCTGGCGTTCGTCACCGACGGAGTGTTCCATTACAACAGCCAGAGCAGCAGCACCCGGCTGACGGACATTACTGACGGCACCAGCACCACGATCCTGATCGGCGAGCGGTACGGATTCGACCGGAATTGGGCGGCCCTCACCCGCACGGCCAATAACAACATGAGGCAGTACTCCGCCTGGGCGGGCGGACCGTTCTTTGCCTGGCGGACAAGCCTTACGGAAATCAATTACCGGCTCCCCGACTCGGTGGCAACCGCCCCACCGCCTCTCAACAGCACGGCCTACTTCGACCTGTACTACCGCCGGCTGTTCGCCTACGGCAGTTCCAGCCCGTCCGGAGCCAGCCTCGCCTTCGCGGACGGCTCGGTCAAGTTCCTGGCGACCGGGACAAACCTGGTCGTCCTCCGCGAACTCAGCACCCGCGCCAGCGGCAACCCCATTCTGGGGGACTACTGATGCGCCACGCGACTTTGAACGCCTGTGTCGCCGTCCTCGCCGTGTTCGGTCTGGCCGGCTCGACCAGGGCCGCGCCGCCGACGCCGGACGTGTTGGCCCTGAAGATGTTGGACAGCGAGGCTCTGTACACCCTGACCGGCGGGCTGAAGCCGATCAGTGAGGGGTTTTGGCAGACCCGCTTCCCCGCTGACCAGGACACTTCACCCGAAGTGGATGCCGTCCGAGCGGCGCTGAAGGAGTTGCCGCTCGGCTCGGACCTCGAAGCGGGCGTGTACGTCTTCGCCACACCGTTCGACGGCAAACGACCGGCAGCCGCGTTCGTGGCGCACAAGCCCAGCCTGCGCGCGCTGGTCGAGCGTCGGATTGACGTGTTCCAGCCGCTCGGTATCCTGTCGGCCATGTCGCCGCAGCGGGTGCTGGAGTTGATCGACCGCGCGCAGCGGTCGGCTCGCTGGCGGGGGTTCGGGCTGGTGTTCGGCTATCCCGAGTACGCGGTCGAGTTCTTCGTGGCCGCCGGCGAGAAGCAGGCCGCGACCGGCAAATTCGTCGAGCGAGACTTCGTGAACCTCCCGACATTCGTCTCAGACCGGGGCCGGTTCGTATACGCCGTCCCAAAGGGCCATGTCGAACGAGCTGAGGACCGATATCTGAAGTCGATGACCGCCGAAATCTTCATTCGGTATCGCGCCTGGCGGACCGTCTATCTCGACAACGAGAAGCTTGGAGCGGTCGCCCTCCTCCGATCCTGGCTTACCCCGCCGACGGTCTGGTTGCGTCCCCCGGAGCCGACCGTTGTGCTGCTCCCGGCGCGACCCACACCCCGCATTGTACGCCCGTCTCGACTGAGTTCAGGAGACGCACCCGGCCCGCGTATCCGATGCCGACTATTGTGCCGTTAGCGGTGCGGGCGAAATGAACACCAAACCCCAACCGCAACGTTGAGACGACCCGATGCGACGACTTCTGACATTCCCTGTGTGGCTCGTACTGGTCGGTGTCGTTCTGGCCGGCGCGACGGCCTGTAACAAGTCGTTGGCGGTCGGCCCCGAAACGAATGCCGACGAGGAAAAGGCGAAGATGCCGCGCCCGTTCGCCCGGCTGTTCGTGCAGGACTTGGAGACGTGTTCGCTCCGCTGCGCCGACCTGAGGGTGGGCGAGAAGGACGAGTTCACTGTCGGGTCGTTCGCCACCGTCGAGGGGTTCAAGAAGCTCGACCCGGCCAAGCAGAAGTTCGCCCCGGTCGCGGCCGCTGCCGAGAAGCCCACGCAGTTGATCGGTTACACGGAGGGTCGCAACGACCTTGAGGGCGGGCAGTTCGTCAACTGGATCACCAACCGCGCGTGCCTGGTCGGGGCCGACGGCTGAGGGCGCAAGGTGCTGGCCGAGGAACTGACGAAGAAGGCGCACACGAGGACGCAGTTCGCCGGGTGGTCGCCCGATGGCAAGAAGGCCGTCGTCCCGAGTCTGTGGGAAAGCCCGGAGAACGCCGCGTGGGAACGGAAGCACAGGACGTTCCGCATGACCGAAGGCTGGCTGGTCGATTCCTGTCTCCTCGACCTCGCAACGGGCAAGCTCACGAATCTCACGGCGGTGGATCGCGTCAGCATCTACAACACCGGCCTGTTCTATCTACCAGATGGCAAGGGCTTCGGGTTCACCCCGCTCATCAAGGGTGTCTCGAAACCATTCGTGATGGACTTCGACGGCAAGAACAAGCGCGATGTTTCCGGCGCCGGCGGCGGGTTCGCCTACGGTTACTCGGCGTCGCCGGACGGCAAGCGAATCAGCTACCACGAGAACTACCAGATCTACATCTCGAATGCTGACGGCAGAGACAAGCGAAAGGTCGAGACGAGGAACACCCGTTCAACTTCGTGCCGAAGTGGTCCCCCGACGGTGAGTGGCTGCTGTTCGTCTCAGGTGAGCACTACAACTGCCACCCGCACATCGTGAAGAAGGACGGCACCGGGCTAAAGAAACTCGCGGACCGCGGCGGGTATCTCGGCGTGGTCGAGCGGCTCAAGCACCCCGACTTCCACAGCGAGAGCAGCGATGTCCCGGTGTGGTCCGCGGACGGTCGCCACGTGTTCTACACGGCGAAGGTGGGAGAGAGCATCGAACTGATGCGCGTCGATCTCGGGGGCAAGACGACGCAAATGACGAAGTCGAAGCCGGGGAAGCGCCACTACCACCCGGCCGCC
>VGYP01000173.1 GCA_016872955.1 Planctomycetota bacterium | reverse complement strand
GAGGTCTCCTTCTCGAGTTCCTTGAGTCGCTTCGCCTCGTCCATCCGCAGACCACCGTACTTCTTCTTCCCGCGATCATAGGTCTGCTCCGTCACGCCGCTCTTCTTGACAGCCTTGGCGAGGGCCACGGCGCCGCACACGGGCCGACGACGCACCTCGTGTTCGACACGACGCGGCTCCTCCAATAGATAGACTTTCGCCCCGTGAGCCTGGAGCAGGGGCTGGCCCGAACCATGGGTGAACTGCCGTGCGCGAACTCTATGCCATCGTCGCTGATGCGGGGAAGGTCGCGGTCGGACGGGACCTGGTGGAAATGGTGAAGACCCGCGCCCGCGGGGCGCCGCTGCGCCGCTTCCGCGACTGCCTGCATCGCACCACGGACGACCCGCTGCAGGAGATGGTGATCTGCGTCACCAGGGGCTCGTACTTCCCGCCGCACCGGCACCCGAAGGCGAAGTCCGAGAGCTATCACATGATCGAGGGACGAGACCCATCTCGCCACGGCCCTCGGCATGGCGGCCTGTTCCCAGGGCCGGAAGGTACGGTTCCTCCGCGTGACCGAACTGGTCACACTGCTTCAGGAAGCCACGGAGGAGCGGCACCTGCTCCGGATGCAGCAGCAGGTGGCCAAGCTCGACCTCCTCGTCCTTGATGAACTGGGCTATGTGCCCGCGAGCAAGGCAGGAGCAGCGTTGCTCTTCGACGTCATCGCTACGGCGTACGAACGCAATAGCCTGATCGTCACGACCAACCTGCCATTCGAGCACTGGACCGAAGTCCTTGGCAGCGAACGGCTCACGGGAGCAGCGCTGGACAGGCTCACCCACCGCGGCCACATTCTGGAGACAAAGGGCGAGAGTTACGGGCTGCAGGACGCCACACGGCGATGGCGGCGGACAGCCTGACCGAGGCAACCGAACCAACCGCGACACCCCCACGACCTCAGGCGAGATCGACACCACCAAACGCCACCATTTTCGACCGCCCCCGCCGTTTTCAAACGCCGTCAACAACTGCGGCGGGCTATAGTAATGGTGGCTTCGATCCTTCCCTGCCGATGGTATACCTTGGGGTGGGCGACGATGGCAGCACATTTCCTCACGATCGTTCTCGGCGTCGGCTGGTTGCTCGGCGCGTGGCCCGTCGCCCGGGCCGCCGGGCCCGATTTCGACCGCGACGTGCGGCCGATCCTCGCCGAGCACTGCCTCCAGTGTCACGGGGTGGACGAGGCCTCACGGGAGTCGGGACTGCGGCTCGACCGGCCCGCCGGTGGGATCGCCGGTGGCGACTCGGGCACGCCGGCCATCGTGCCGGGCCGGCCGGACGAGAGCCTGCTCGTGGCCCGGATCACGAGCACCGACCCGAACGTCGTCATGCCGCCGCCGAGCCAGCAGCGGAGCCTTTCGGCGGCGGAGATCGCGACGCTGCGCGACTGGATCGCGGCCGGGGCGGCCTACGCGGACCACTGGGCCTTCGTGCCCCCGGTCCAGCAGCCGCTGCCGGGGAACGACCCGGCCGCCCACCCCGTCGACGCCTTCGTGGCCGCCCGGCTGGCGGCCGAGGGGCTCGAACCGGCACCCCCCGCCGACGCGGCCACGCTCTGCCGCCGCATCCACCTCGACGTCGTCGGGCTGCCGCCCACGCCGGAGGAGGTGGCCGCCTTCACGCCGGCGGCCGCCGACGCCACGATCGACGCGCTGCTGGCCAGCGACCGCTACGGTGAGAAGTGGGCCCGCCCCTGGCTCGACCTGGCCCGCTACGCCGACAGCAACGGCTACGAGAAGGACCTGCCCCGGGAGATGTGGGCCTGGCGCGACTGGGTGATCGCGGCCCTCAACCGCGACCTCCCCTACGACCGGTTCGTCGTCGAGCAGATCGCCGGCGACCTGCTCCCCGACGCCACCCAGGAGCAGCGGGTGGCCACCGGATTCCTGCGCAACAGCATGCTCAACGAGGAGGGAGCGATCATCCCGGAGGAGTTCCGCATGGTCGAGATGTTCGACCGCATGGACTGCCTCGGCAAGGCGGTGCTCGGGCTCTCGACGCAGTGCGCCCAGTGCCACACCCACAAGTTCGACCCGCTGACGCACGTCGAATACTACGGGATGTTCGCCTTCCTCAACGACACCTACGAGGCCCGGTCGTACGTCCACACGCCGGAGCAGCTGGCCACGCTGGCGGAGATCCGCGGCCGCGTCGCCGGGATCGAGGCACGGGTGCGGACGGCGCGGCCGGCGTGGCGCGAGGAACTGGCCGCCTGGGAGCGGGAGGTGGCCGCGGCGCTCCTCCCCTGGACGCCGCTGCGGATGGAGGAACTGAGCTCCAGCGGGCTGCTCACGCATCCGGCCCAGGCGGCCGACGGGTCGATCCTGATGATCGGCCACCGCGACAGTGAGATGATCTTCGAGTCCGCGCCCGCGCTCGCAGGCGTGACCGGGATCCAGCTCGAGGCGCTGCCGCACGGCGACCTCGTGATGGGGGGCCCGGGCCGCGACGGCATCTGGGGCGTGGCCGAGCTGACCGCGGCCGTGAAGCGGCCTGATGCCGCCGGCTGGGAGCCGCTGCGGCTCCAGGCGGCCGGCGCCGACTTCTCGAACCCCGAACGGGTCGAGGTGCGCCCCGCCTCGGCCGACGGCAAGCAGCCGGAGCGGCGCATCGTGCACGGGACGGTCGCGGCGCTCGTCGACGGCGACGTCGACTCGGTGTGGGAGTCGGACCGGGGGCCGATCGTGCGGCACCAGGCCTCGGTGGCGGTGGTGCGGTTCGAGCGGCCGCTCGACCTGCCGGAGGGCACGCGGCTGAAGATCACGCTGCGGATGCCCGGCGGGGGCGCGCCGGGCCAGGAGAGCCGGATGCTCGGCTGCTGCCGGCTGAGCCTGACGACACACCCGGCGCCCGCCGCGCCCGCGCTCGACCACGGCGCGGTGCTCGCCCTGCGCCGGCCGGCCGCGTCGCGATCGGCCGCGGACGAGGCCGCGATCTTCGCCGCCTGGATGAAGTCGGTGCCGGCGCTCGGGCCCGAGGTGGCGGAGATCGCCGCCGCTTGGAGCCGGGCCGCCCCGGGACCGACCACCGTGCTGCACCTCACCGCGCGGCCTGCCGCCGAGCACCGGCCCACGCGTTTGCTCGACCGCGGCGCCTGGGACAAGCCGCTGGAGGTCGTCGAGCCGCACGTGCCGGCGGCGCTGCATCCGTTTCCGGCCGACGCCCGGCGCGACCGGCTCGGCTTCGCCCGCTGGCTCGTCGACCGGCGCTCGCCGCTGGCGGCCCGCGTGGCCGTCAACCGGGTCTGGCAGGCGATCTTCGGCACCGGGCTGGTGGAGACGCCGGACGACTTCGGCCTTCGTGCCCCGGTGCCGGAATACCGCGAACTGCTTGACTGGCTGGCGGTGGACTTGATGGAGCACGGCTGGAGCCAGAAGCGGCTGGTACGGCAGATCCTCACCAGCCGCACCTACCGGCAGTCGGCACGGGCCACGCCGGAAGCGCTCGCCCGCGACCCGGGCAAACGGCTGCTGGCCCGCGGCCCGCGGTTCCGCGTCGATGCGGAGACGGTGCGCGACATCGCGCTGGCCACGTCGGGGCTGGTGCACCATGCCGTCGGGGGCCCGGGCGTCTACCCGCCGGTGCCGCAGAACGTGCTCGACTACAACTTCACGAAGATCGGCTGGCCGACGGCGACCGGCCCAGAGCGCTACCGGCGGAGTGTCTACGTGTTCCGCCGCCGGTCGATGCCCGATCCGCTGCTCACCACCTTTGACGCCCCCAACGGCGACATCTCCTGCGCCCGGCGGCTGCGGTCGAACACCCCGCTGGCCGCCCTCGCCGGGCTCAACGAGCCAGTGCTCGTCGAGGCGGCACGGGCGCTCGCCCTGCGGTTGCTGCGCGAGGGGGGGGCCGACGACGGTGCCCGGATCGACCGCGGGTTCCTGCTCTGCACAGGCCGACGGCCGACGGCCGCCGAGCGGGAGGCGCTCGCCGGGTATCTGGCCTCCCAGCGGCGCCGCCTGGCCGACGGCTGGCTCACCCCGCGCGAACTCGCCGCCGGGGCCCCCGACGCGCTCCCCGACTTGCCGGCCGGCAGCTCCCCCCAGGACGCCGCCGCCTGGACGCTCACCGCCCGCGTGCTCCTGAACCTCGACGAGACGATGACGAAGCCCTGAGGAGGAACGTGCGATGCCCCGCCTGCACCTGTCGGCCACCTCGGCGTCCGCCCACCGGGCCGCCGTCCACCACGCCCAGGCCCGGGCCCTGGCCCGGCGCTGGTTCTTCCGCGACTGCGGCGTGGGTCTTGCCGGAATCGCCGCCGGAGCCCTGGCCGCCCGCGAGGCCGGGGCGGCCAACCCTCTCCAGCCCCGGCTGCCGCACCACGCGCCGCGCGCCAAGCGGGTCGTGTATCTGTTCCAGGCCGGCGCGCCGAGCCACCTCGAGCTCCTCGACCACAAGCCGCAGCTCTCCCGGCTTGACGGCAGCCTGCCCCCCGCCGAGCTCCTGGCCGGCTACCGGGCGGCGTTCATCAACCCGAAGTCGGCGCTGCTCGGACCCCGGTTCGCCTTCCGGCGTCACGGCCGGTCGGGTCGTGAGCTGAGCGAGCTCGTGCCCCACCTCGGCGGCATCGCTGACGACATCTGCGTGGTCCGCTCGCTCCAGACCGACGCCGTCAACCACGCCCCGGCGCAGATCATGATGAACACCGGCTCGCAGCAGTTCGGCCGGCCGAGCCTCGGCGCCTGGACGCTCTACGGCCTGGGTAGCGAGGCGGAGGATCTGCCCGGCTACGTCGTGCTCACCAGCGCTACCGGCACCAGCGGTGGGGCGAGCAACTACGGGGCCGGCTTCCTCCCCACCACCTATGGCGGGATCCCGTTCCGCGCCGGTGGCGACCCGCTGCTCTACCTCTCGAACCCGCGCGGCATCGACCGCACCGCGCAGCGCGACTCGCTCGACGTCCTCGAACGGCTCAACACGCTGGCCCTGGAGGCGGTCGGGGATCCGGAGATCGCCGCCCGCATCCAGGGCTACGAACTGGCCTACCGGCTCCAGGCCAGCGCCCCCGAGCTGCTCGACCTGAAGCAGGAGTCGCCGGCGACCCTGGCCCGCTACGGGATCACCGATCCGGCCGCCCACTCCTACGCCCGCAACTGCCTGCTCGCCCGCCGGATGCTGGAGCGCGGCGTGCGGTTCGTGCAGCTGTTCCACGAGGCCTGGGACACGCACGGCGACATGGTCAACCGGATGCGCAAGAACGCCGCCGACGTCGACCAGGGGAGCGCGGCGCTCGTGGCCGACCTCAAGGAGCGCGGCCTGCTCGACGACACGCTCGTGATCTGGGGGGGCGAGTTCGGCCGCACGCCGATGATGCAGGGGGGCACCGACGGCCGCGACCATCACAACCGGGCGTTCTCCATCTGGCTGGCGGGGGGCGGCATCCGCCCCGGCCACGTGCACGGCGAGACCGACGACTTCGGCTTCAACGTGGTGCGCGACCCGGTGCACGTGCACGATCTCAACGCCACGCTGCTGCACCTGCTCGGCTTCGACCACACGCGGCTCACCTACCGCTTCCAGGGGCGTGACTTCCGCCTCACCGACGTGCACGGGTCGGTGGTCGAGGGCCTGCTGGCGTAGCCCGCCCCCCGGCTAGCGGCGGATGCGGTAGAGCGTCGATTCGGAATGCACGAGCAGGTCGTCGCTGTCCACCGCGTACGACACGAACGTCCGCGCCCCGTCGCCGAGCTGGTTGCGGGCCACCTCCGCGAACGTGGTCCCCGCCCTGACCACGATCACCTGGCCCGCCTCGTTCTGGAAGTAGACGTGCCCCGCCGCGTGCAGCGGCGACGCCGAGAAGTTTCCCCTCAGGCGATTCCGCCAGTGCTCCTGACCTGACCCCCTAGTGCGATACCAGTTTTGAAGTGAGGGATTCACCCTCAGATAGGCCAGCCCTGTGCGGCCGGACGGTGTTGGAGGCTTGCCTCCAGCGCTCGATGAGCACCTTGGCCTCAAGCAGGGTGTCGAATGAATCCCGCTTCAGGAGCTCGTCCCGAAGCTTGCCGTTGAAGTTCTCCACGTAGCCGGTCTCCCAAGGCGACCCCGGCTCGATGTCCAGCGACTTCACGCCCACCCGTCCCAGCCACCCCCGGACGCACTTGGTGGTGAACTCGCTGCCCTTGTCGCTCCGGATGTGCTCAGGCACCCCCCGACGCACGAACAGGTCGCTCAGCCGCTCCAAGACGTGCTCGCTCGTGAGCTTCTTGGCAACGTCGATCGCCAGGCACTCCCTTGTGTGCTCGTCCACGACCG
>VGYP01000172.1 GCA_016872955.1 Planctomycetota bacterium | reverse complement strand
GGTCCATCACGAAGTCGTAGCTCCACACATGGTTCCGATGCGTCGGCCGCAGCCGGATGCACGACCCGTCGTTCAGCCACAGCCGCCTTTGCTTGGGCTATTTTTGAGAGCTTCTCACGAAATGATCTAGGACACCGCCAGCCGAGCTTCTACTGTCACGTCTGCACGAGGAGGTGCCGTCATGGCTTAGCCGCTCATCCGTGACGAGTTATGGGAAATCATCGAACCGCCGCTCCCGGTGAAGAAGCGTCGGTTCCGGCACCCGGGCCGCAAGCGGATCGACAATCGAAAGGCTCGTTCGGCGATTCTGTTCGTTCTGCGAACGGGAATTCCGTGGGAGTATCGACCGCAAGAACTCGGGCGGGGCTCCGGTATGACCGCGTGGCGAAGACTCGAAGCGTGGCAAAAGCGGGGAGTGTGGAAAAAGGTGCACGAGACCTTGCTGGCCCGCTTGCAGGGTGCGGACACGATCGACTGGTTGCGGGTGGTCGTCGACTCGTCCTCGATCCGTGCTTTGCACAGGGAGAAAAAACGGGTCGCAATCCCACAGATCGTGGGCGAAAAGGCAGCACGCATCACATTGCGACCGACGCCAACGGCCTTCCGCTCGCGGCCACGCTGACTGGTGCCAACGAGCACGACGACACCCAGATGATCCCGCTGGTGGATGCGATCCCCGCCGTGCGCGGCAAGCCGGGAAGACCACGCCGCAGGCCGGAGCGAGTTCAAGGCGACCGAGCGTACGACTCGAAGCATCACCGTGCCATGCTCCATGAGCGGGGCATTGAACCGGTCACCGCCAGACGGAATACCGAACACGGCAGCGGGTTGGGCAAAACCCGTTGGGTCGTTGAACGGACCGTACGTTGGCTGCACCAAATGCAGAGGCTCCGTTTGCGTGCCGAACGACGCGCCGACATCCACGAGGCCTTCATGGCTTTGGGGTGCGTCATCGTGACCAGCTACTTCCTGTGATCCTCATTTCGTTCGAAGTTCTCATCCAACTCCGCGTCTGCCAGGAGCCGCTTGAGACGGGAGTTCTCCTCCTCGAGCTCCTTCAACCGCTTCGCCTGGTCCATCCGAAGACCACCGAACCGCTTCTTCCAGCGGTAGTAGGTCTGCTCCGTCACACCGATCTTCTCTTCTTCACAGCCTCGGCGACCGTCGTGCCCATGCCCAGCTCACCTTCGACTTCTCAAAGCTTCGGGGATGATGACCTCCGCTCGCTCCGCCTTTCCGCATGGCATTTCTGGCCCTCCCTTGGTTCCGGCCACCCAGGATTCTCGCTCCCGCAGAGGCCTCGTTTCAGAGGGGCAGGTCAGACATGCGGAATAGCTTCACGGGCCTGTGCGAGCTCATTCGGGGCGTCTTTGGCGACGATCCCGCCGGTGGCCGGACTCGGAGAGCCTCTGCGATAACGCCAGAAAAACACCACTCCAGGGGGCGCAGCCATTCCGGGAGCAGCTGATCAAGCGTGCGAAAACGCGGCAGCGGCCTCACCAGCCGCCCATCGGCTCGGAAATGCCCGTCGACATGGTTGTGGAAGTGCCATTGGCCGGGCTATCCTTTCCACCGCCCAGCGGCTCGGAAACGCCTGTCGACATGGTTGCGGAAGTGCCGTTGGCAAGGCTCTCCTTCAGGCGTCGGTAACTTTTTCCATCACGTTGAAACAGGTGAAGCAATGATCGAAGTAGTTTTTTTGCTGGGATCGTCAATGCCGGATTTGTCGGTGGTCCAATACAACGCGGTCGATAACATCTTTTCGTTGACGGTCGCGACGATGGGGGCAGCGGCCCTCTTTCTGTTCATGGCCCGCGGGCACGTCGATCCGGAATACCGGCCGGCCCTGCTGGTGTCGGGCCTAGTGGTGGCGATCGCCTGCTACCACTACTTCATGATTCGCCATAGTTGGCACGGGGCCTACGCGCTGGCGGATGGCGGCTACAAAGGTACCGGCGCCGCGTTCAATGACTTTTACCGCTACGCAGACTGGATCCTGACCGTGCCGCTGTTGATGGTAGAGCTCGTCGCCGTTCTGCGGTTGCACGCGTCCAAGGCGACGAGCCTGCTGACGCGGCTGGTGATCGCGGCGGCGTTGATGATCGCGCTTGGCTATCCCGGCGAGGTGATCGCCGACCCGGCGCGGTGGAACGAGCGGCGCATCTGGGGGGGCCTCTCGTCGATTCCGTTCTTCTACATCCTTTACGTGCTCTGGACGGAACTGACGAACTCGCTCGAAAGCCAACCGCCTGCGGCCCGCAAGTTGCTTGAGATCGCCCGGCTGGTGATTCTGGTCACCTGGGCAGTCTACCCGATCGCCTTTGCGCTCGGTGGCACGCCCGAAGCCCTGGCAGCCAAGGCTGGCACCGCCGATGCTGCCGCGGGCATCGTGGGCGCTAAAGGTGTCGTTGGCCTGCAGATCGGCTATGCGGTTGCCGACATCACCGCCAAGGCGGGTTTCGGTGTACTGATCTATCTGATCGCCCGTGCCAAGAGCACGAAGACCTCCGCGAGTGAGGCGTATGCCACGGCCTGAGCGGCCCGAACTTCCCCCGGAAGAACCGTGATGACATGCACGCGGCCTCGGTAATCTTGCTCTGCTGGGCGGTGATCGGGGCCGCGTGCTTTTTTCCCCAGGCCCTGGCCAGTGTCACGGCCGGCGTCTTGGCGTCGCTCGTCGCAGTGGTCGGCCTGCCGCACGGCGCGGCCGATCATCGCTTCGCCCGACCGCGGCTCGAACCGGTTCTGGGGACGGCGTGGCTGCCGGTGTTTCTGGTCGGGTACCTGGCAGTTGCGGTAGTGGTCGTGTGGGGATGGTTCGTCGCGCCGGCCGCGACGGTGATGGCGTTCTTCCTGGCGTCGGCGTGGCACTTCGGCCAGGAAGAGCCGCGTCTTCCGGTTGGGCCGCGGTGCCTGCGGCCGGTATTCCGATTCGCACGCGGAGGGCTCGTGATCTGGATGCCGCTCGTGTTTCATCCCACCGAAGCTGCCGCGATCCTCGGCCAGGTTGCCCCGGGGGACTCAGGGCCGGCAATCGACCGGGCCATCAGCCTCCTGACGGGCCTTTCATGGATCATGTTGATGGTTGCGGCGGTCGCCTGGGGACTCCAAGGCCGGACGGCCAGCCAACGCCCCGGGCAGATGCGGCGGATCTTGTTCACCGACAATGGGTTGGCCGCGTCGCTGGTAGCACTGTTCGCCGTGGCCAGCCCGCTGGTGAGCTTCCCCGTCTATTTTTGTGCCTGGCACTCGGCCCGGGGTCTGAAGCGCCTCCGCGCTGAGCTGGGCGAGAGTTGGCCAGAGTTGGCCCGAAGCCTCGCGCCCCTGACCGTGGGGGCGATCTGCCTGGTCGGACTGGCGGCTTGGCTCGTGCTTGGCGGGCCGGGCTGGAACGGTACGCTCATTCGGGCGACCTTCGTCGGCTTGAGCGCCGTGGCCATGCCGCATCTGCTCTTGCACGGGGTCGCGCCGCTGTTTGAGGCGTCCGCCCGGCCAAGGACGACGCCGCTTCGACTCGGGAGCCCCGCATGATACCGGCTCCGGAGTTCGACTTCGACTATTTGATTGTGGGAGGTGGCCTCCAGGGCTGCCTCCTGGCTCATGCCCTGGCCTCGCACCGGCCGGAATCCGCTGTTCTGCTCCTGGAACGGGCCGCGCAGCTCTGCGGGAATCATACCTGGTCGTTTCATGAGACGGACGTCGCCGAGCAGGCGCGGGGATGGTTCGACCCGCTGGTCGCCCACCGCTGGCCTGGCTACCGCGTCAGCTTTCCGGGGCTGTCGCGGCGGGTCCGCATCCCCTACGCAACGATCACGTCCGACCGCCTCCGCGAGGCCACACTGTCGCTGGCAGGTGCGGCAGCAGGCCCGGCTCGCGCACGCCGGCTCGTCGTTCGCACTGGTGAGTCGTGCGAGATCCTCTCGCCGACTGTCGTGAGGCTCGGCGGGAGTGCCGAGGTTTCCTGCCGGGCGGTCATCGACTGCCGCGGGCGGGCGGCGTCGGCGGGGCTGCCGAGCGGAGCAGGCTATCAGACCTTCATCGGTCACGAGTATGAGACCGCCCGCCGCTGGCCGGCATCCGAGCCGACGGTCATGGATGTCCGCTTAGACCAGGCGGGCGGCTTCGAGTTTCTCTATGAGCTCCCAATGGGGCCTGATCGCGTGCTGCTGGAATACACGAGGTTCCACGAAGAGCCGGCCTATGACAAAGCCCGGGCCGCCGAGCTGATCTCGTCGCGGCTGGCCGAGGCCGGCGCAGGGTCTGCGAAACTGATCCGAACCGAGCACGGTTGCCTGCCGATGCCCTATGTGGCAGCAACCAGGCACGAGGGGCCGTCGCTGGCCGGCGGCTACGCCGGCGGCTGGTATCATGCCGCCACGGGCTACTCGATGCCGCTGGCGGTCCGCTTCGCGGAGCTTGTGGCCCGCGCCAGGCCAGATCGGGTCGCCGCAGAAGTCGCGGCGGCCGCCGCAGAGGACGGGCTCCGGCGGGGATTTGCACGCTTTCTCAACCGGCTGCTCTTTTGCCTGGTCAGGCCCGAAGACCGCTGGAAGATCTTCCGGCGGTTCTACCTCGTGCTGTCCGAAGACCGCATCGCTCGGTTTTACGCCCATCGCTTCACGCTCACCGATGCGGCCCGGATCGTGATCGGCCGGCCGCCCACCGGACTGGCTCCGGTTCGGTTCGCCAGGTCGTTCGTCTCACTCCCAGGGCCGGTGCCGACATGACAGCAAATCCCCTCGGTTTCGCCGGCCCGACGCACCAGACCTCCCGCACCCGACACAGCTGGTCCAATGCCCTCCAACTGGCCCCCGACCTTTACCCGGGGGTCGGCGGCAAACGGTTTCGGGCCACTTTGCTCGAGCGGGCCCACGAGTTCGCCGGAGGCCGCTCTGCCGCCCCCGCTCTGATCGTCGAGGCGGTCGAGATGCTGCACGCCGGAGCACTTGTGATCGACGACTTCGAAGACGATTCGCTCACACGCCGCGGCCAGCCAGCGCTTCACCGGGTGATCGGGCCGGCCCGGGCCGTCAACGCCGGCAACTGGATGTATTTCCGGGCCCTGGAGCTGGCCGCAGCCGCCTGGGAGGATCCAGCCCGGTCGGCAACGCTTGTGGGCCGGTTCATCACGGTCGCCCGGAAGTGTCACGAAGGACAGGCGATCGACCTGGCTACGCGGGTCGACGAGGTGACCCCGCGACAGGCCAAGGTCACGGCACTGGCGATCTCGCGGTGGAAGACCGGCCGGCTCGCGTCACTGGCCGCGTGGTGCGGAGCCCACACCGGCGGGGGAGACCCGCAGACGCTCGAGGCCGTCGCAGCCTTCGGTTGCCGAGTAGGCATCTGCCTGCAGATGAAAAACGACCTCGACGAGCTCTGTGAGCTGGTCGACGGGTCGGATCGGTGCGACGACCTCCGCAACCGCCGCGTCACGTGGCCGTGGGCCTGGGCCGGGACCGAGTTGTCGGCCCGGCAGTTCGCAGCCTGGCAACGTCGCCTGCGACGGTCGGTCGAGCAGCCGGCCAGGGTCCGCATGCTCGCCAGGAATCTGCTCGACGTGAGCCGCGGCCCGGCGGCGGCCGCGATCAACGTCCGGCTCGATCGGGCGATCGAGAGGCTCAGCGTCGCGACGGGCGGGGCCCGCGACGCCGGCCCGCTGGCCGCGGTCTGCAACTCCCTGCGGATCGCCGGCGAGCCGACGAGGGCGGAGGCGCTGCCGTGAGCCTGACGACCGTCGCAGGGCGGCGTTCGCCTCGGCCAGGGACGGGCGTGCGCCGGCGGGCGGCCGTGATCGGCAGTGGCTTTGGCGGTCTCGCGGCTGCGATCCGCCTGCAGTCGATGGGCTTCGAGACGGTCTGCTATGAGGCCCACGACTGCCCCGGCGGTCGGGCCGCTGTCTCCGAGGATCGCGGCTATATCTTCGATGCCGGTCCGACCGTGATCACCGCCCCCCACTGTCTGGAGGAGCTCTTCGAACTCTCCGGTAGACGGCTGGCCGACTATGTGCGCCTGCTGCCGGTGACGCCTCTCTATCGCCCGCAGTGGAGCGACGGCGTAGCCTTTGACTATGTCGCTGACGAGGCGGGGCTGGTCGAGCAGGTCCGGCGGGTGAACTCGGCCGACGTGGATGGCTACCGTCGGTTCGCCGACTATGCCCGGCAGGTGTTCGCCAAGGGCTACGAGGAGCTCGGCGGCATTCCATTTTTGCGCCTCACCGACATGATCCGAGCTGCTCCCCACCTGGCCCGCCTGCGGGCCGACCGGAGCGTATATGCGACCGTCTCGCGATTCGTGAAGGACGAGCACCTCCGGCAGGCGTTCAGCTTCCATCCCCTGCTTGTCGGCGGCAATCCGCTGGAGACGAGCGCCAT
>VGYP01000171.1 GCA_016872955.1 Planctomycetota bacterium | reverse complement strand
CCCTGGCCCAGGATGCGGTGCCCCAGGGGCCCGGCCTAGTGCCCAATGGCGGCGGTGCCGTGGGCAATGCCGGTGCCGCCGAAGCCACCGCCGCGGTGGCCGGTCAGCATCCGCTCGAGCCCGCCCTCGAACTCGCCCGCCGGGGCCTCGATCGGCTCCCAGACACGATCAAGGATTACTCGTGCACGGTCGTCAAGCGGGAGCGGATCGACGGCAAGCTCGGCGAGCACCAGTACATCTTCGCAAAGATTCGCCACGCACCGTTCAGTGTTTACCTCTACTTCCTCGCTCCCGACGATATGAAGGGGCAAGAGGTGATCTACGTCAGCGGGCAGAACGACGGGAACATGCTCGCGCATGCCGGCAGCGGCGTGCGGGCCATGGTAGGTACCGTGTCGCTGAAGCCGGACGGTGCCATGGCGATGCAGGGCAACCGCTATGCGGTCACCGAAATCGGCGTCGAGAACCTCGCCAAGCGCCTGGTCGAGGTCGCCGAGCACGACAAGCAGTTTGGGGAGTGCAAGGTCGACTTCTTTCCAAATGCCAAGGTGAATGGCCGGGTCTGCACGTGCGTGCAGGTTGTTCATCCGGTGCCACGCCGAAACTTTCGCTTCCACCTGGCCCGCGTCTTCATCGACGACGAACTGCTGATCCCGATCCGCTACGAGGCCTATGACTGGCCGCAGGAGGAGGGCGGGCAGCCGTTGCTCATGGAGGAGTACACCTACATGAACGTGAAGATCAACAACGGTTTCACCGACACCGACTTCGATCCTCGCAACACAGCCTACAAGTTCAATGCCCGCTGAGCGGCCGTCAGCGCGGGCCGACCGCGGGACGTCGCGGGGCCCCGCCGTAGCGGGGAGCCGGCAGTCCCTCAGCGGCTGCCTCTGAACCTCCGCGTTGCGGCGTGACGCCCGCCCCTTGGCTGGGCGAGGGCGGTGCCGCGGGTCGCGTCGGCCGTCCGACTCGCTGGTCGTTCAGTCCGCCGGTAGCAGTCCGGGACGCGTCAGTCGCAGTTCGTCCGCGGGCGGAATCTCGATCCGGCTGCCGGGCACCAGCGAGATGCGCGGGTCGAGCGACCGGTTCCATGCGAACAGCGCCCGGTAGAAGCGGCCGTCACCGTAGTGCCGCTCGGCGAGCGACCACCAGGAATCACCGGGCTGCGAGACGTGGACGTCAGCCACGGTCGGGGCCGCGATGGGTGGTGGTGGCGGCACGGGTCGCGCCTCAGGAGCGGCGAGTGGGACCGTGGTGGCAGGCGGGGCCGGCGGCGGGGGGAAATCGGCTGCTGCCGGCTCGAAGGCGGCCTGGACGACGAACGGATCGCGGCTCGGCGGCGTGGCCGGCTCGCCTGCGGCGAAGTCCGTGGTGGGCAACGCGGCCGCTGCGGGCAGGGGCGGCGGCGGGAGCGGGGGCTGCAAATCCGGCGGCTCCACGAGGGCCTGTTCCTTGACGGTCGCCACGTCGGCGTGCACGTCGGGCCCCGTGCCCGCGGGGGGCCGCGGGACGAACAACTTCAGCGACACGACGCCCAGGAACGCGCCGCCGAGCAGGCCGAGCAGCGCGAGCAGGATCTTCGTCTCTCGTCCCATGGCAGGCCGGAGGTCTCGTCGGGGCATCGAGCAGGGGCGGGATTCTGCCCGCCGCCGGGCTCTGCCCGCCAGAGCGAAACCCGATTCCACGTCGGCCGGTGGGCTGCCTAGATTGCCCCGTCCGCGGCGGTGATCCGGGCCACGCGAAGCTTGGCCGACCGGCTGCGTGGGTTGACGTCCACTTCCCCTGCCGAGGCCTCGACAATGCCGGTGGTAATAGGCTCCCAGCGTTGCCGGTTGCGAAACGCCTCCTTGACAAGCCGGTCCTCGAGCGAGTGGAAGGAGATCACCGCCAGCCGGCCCTCCGCAGCGAGCCGTTGCGGAATCCGCTCCAAGGCGATCCGCAGGCTCTTGAGCTCCTCGTTGACGGCGATTCGCAGCGCTTGGAAGGTCCGTGTGGCCGGGTGGATCCGCGGCGGCTGCTGCTGCCGAGGGATGGCCGAAGCCACCACACGTGCGAGTTCGCGGGCGGAGCGGATCGGCGTCTTGTCACGTACCGCTGCAATGCGGCGGGCGATGCGGCGCGAGTAACGTTCCTCGCCGAACTGGTGGATCAGGTCGGCCAGGGTCTCCGGCCGCATGCGGGAGATCAGCCGCCAGGCCGGTTCGCCCTCGGTGGGATCGAATCGCAGGTCGAGCGGGCCGTCGGAGTCGAAGGAAAACCCCCGCGCGTCGTCGGCGAGTTGGTCGCTCGACAGCCCGACGTCGAGCAGCACGCGATCGACCCGTTCGACGGCCACGGCGTCGAGCACCTCGGGCAGGTCACGGAAGTTGGCTTGGGCGAAGCGAACCGGCAGGCCGGCCAGCTCCCGCGCCCCCCGCTCGATGGCCGCCGGATCGCGGTCGATCGCGATCACGAGGCCGCCGGGGCCGACGGCCTCGGCCAGGAGTCGCGTGTGGCCGCCGCCCCCGAGCGTCCCATCGACGACCCGCATGCCGGGCCGCGGCTCGAGCAGACGCATCACCTCGGCGGGAAGCACAGGCGTGTGCAGGCTGGACCGGGTCGCCATACCACTACTCTAGCACGACGGGTACGCTGCGATCCGATGCGCGATGCCGATTTCTACGAGTATGAACTGCCCCGCGAGTTGATCGCCCAGCGGCCGCTGGCGGACCGTTCGGCGGCGCGGTTGCTCGTCGTGCGGCGTCGTGACGGCGTGCTCGAGCATCGTCACGTCCGCGACCTGCCCGACCTGCTGGCCGCCGGGGATCTCGTCGTCGTCAACGACACCCGCGTCGTGCCCGCCCGCGTGGTCGGCCGTCGGGTTGCGACCGGCGGTGGTTGGGAAGGGTTGTTCCTGCAGGTCGAACGGATGGGTCCGCACACCGGCGCCTGGCGAGTGCTGGCCCAGACTCGCGGCCGGCCGCAGGTCGGTGAGCGGATCGTGCTGGTCGACCGTGCGGGCATGGACGCCGCGGTGGTCGAGCTCGTAGGTCGCGCGGCCGGCGGCGCTTGGCTGATGGTACCTGAGCGAGGCGAGACGGCCGACGCGGTGCTCGCCCGGGTGGGCCGGGTGCCCTTGCCGGGTTATATCCGCGGGGGTACCGACGAACCCGACGACGTTGACCGCTACCAGACCGTCTTTGCCCGCGCGAGCGGTTCGGCCGCGGCTCCCACCGCGGGCCTGCACTTCACGCCCAGTCTGCTCGGGGCGCTCGCCGCCCGGGGCATCGGCCGGGCGGACGTCACGCTCCACGTCGGCCTTGACACGTTCCGCCCCATCACGGCCGAGCGACTCGACGATCACCCGATGCACACCGAATGGTGCGACTGTCCCGCCGAGACCGTCGCTCTCATCCACGCGTCACGGGCCCGTGGCGGCCGGGTGCTCGCGGTGGGCACGACGGCCGTGCGGACGCTTGAGACGGCCGCGGCGGGCGGGGCCCTGACGGCGTGGAGCGGCCCGACAGGACTCTTCATCCGCCCCGGCCACGTGTTTCGGGCCGTCGACGCCCTGCTGACCAATTTTCACATGCCGCGGACGACGCTCATGGTGCTCGTCAGCACGTTCGCCGGCCGGGACCTCATCGCCCGGGCGTATGCCGAGGCGATCCGGGAGCGGTACCGATTCCTGAGCTACGGCGACGCGATGTTGCTGGTCTGACCGCCGCCGCGGCGCGAGGGGGCGCGGGCGACCATCACGAAACGGTTCGAACGTGCCGTCAAAGACGGAGACCTTGATGCCGCAGAAAAGTGGCAAGCCATCAGTGAGAAGTTCGAGAAGCAACGTGCGCTGCCAGACGAGTCGGAGGTGCGGTCTGTTGCGGAGGCGGAGAAGAAGGTCCGGGACGCACGAGCCGAGTTGGGCGGTGCCTATGAGTCCGTCGTCACATCGCTGACCACCGCCAGGGAGATCGAGGCGGCCAAGGCGACCAGAACGGAATGGATGTTTCTGTCAACGCGGTGGGATGAAGCAGCGCCCAGGCGGGTGCCGTTGCCGGCTGCGCGGCATGCGGCACGGCCACGGGGAATCGTCACGAGGCCAAAAAACGGGGCCATGCATCCGGATTTGGACGTGGCGTGGCGGCGGTATGAAGCAGCCGTTGACAACGCGATCGAAGAGGTGCAGTCGGCGATCCGTCGCCGACTGGATGCGGCCACCGAAAGGGGTGACCTCGATGCCGTCGAGCAATGGCAGAAGACCCACGACGAGTTCCGCCACGTTGGTGCCATGCCCGTCGAGAAAGAGTTGAAGGCATCGGTCAACGCGTTGCGAAGGGTCCTTCGAGAGGAGAAGGAGAAATTGTCAGTTGAGTATGCGGCCGTGGTCAAAACCCTCACGACGAACAAGGATTTGGAGTTGGCCAAGGCAGTCCGGGGTGAAGGCCGTCTCTTCGGACGCAAAGAGATTCCCAAAGACGCCTTCACCATCGCGGATCATTCCTACTATTTTTTCACCGACCCCAAGACGCAGGCTCAAGCCCAAGAGGCTTGCGAAAAGCTCGGCGGTTACCTGGCAAGGGTGAACTCGCGATCCGAGCAGGATGCCATGAACGCCAAGTTGGAGTCTTTCCGTTTGCCTAGTGATGCCGTGTTTTGGGTCGACGGTTCTGACAAGCAGCAGGAAGGTCATTGGTGTTTCGTGGACGGGTCGCCCTTGCCGGGCGACCTCCAATGGCTGCGATACGAACCCAACAATGCTGATGGTGGCGAGCACGGGCTGCAGCTGTTGAGGAAGCGGCGGTACTACGACCGCTGGGACGTCGGCCTGAACGACGGCTTGCAGGATGGAAAGTTCGGATTCTTGTGCGAGTGGGACGAAATCGAGGAATGAGGGTGGAGGGCGGTCGAGACGTGCCGCGTGCACTGCCTCGATGAGGCCGGCCCAGAGCGTGGTCGCCCGGCGGTTCTGGTCGGGCCGCCCCGCGCCGCGACGGTCGTGGGGTAGCAACGCCACGACATCAAGCCCTTCTGCAGGCGGAATGCGGTCGGCGTGGCCAGCGTGCCGGCGGGGGACGGACAGCCCACGGTTGTGATACGTTGTCGGGCATGAACCACGTACCCGACGAACACGTGCTTGTGGTGCCCCGTGACCTTTTCGACCGCATGGGCGCGTTTCAGGGCTTCTGCGGCGACACCGCCGCCTACCTGCCGCTGCTGCTCGATCCGACGCAGACCTCCTGGCGGCCGCGGGCAAGCGTCGAGGAGGATCGGTCGTTTAAGCAGCTGATCCCGTATTGCCTGCTCACCTGGCGGGACGCCGACGGCCGACGTCACTACTTCGCCTACACCCGCGGCGGCGGTCAGGGGGAGGCACGGTTGCGGGCCAAGCGGTCCCTGGGCATCGGTGGCCACATCTCGAGCACCGACGGCGGTCACGGCGACGACACCAGCTACGAGGCCGGCATGCAGCGGGAGTTGGCCGAGGAGATCGCCGTCGAAGGAGCGTGGACCGGTCGCTGCGTGGGCCTTATCAACGACGACTCCAATCCCGTTGGCAGCGTGCACCTCGGCATCGTGCATCTGCTCGCCCTCGAGCGGCCCGCCGTTTCGGCGCGGGAGAGTGGGCTGGTCGACTGTGGGTTCGAGCCGCTGGAGACACTGCTCGCCGACCGGGCGCGGTTCGAGACCTGGTCGCAGATCACGCTCGACGCGCTGGCCTCGGGCCTGCTCGACGAGCCGATGGCGTGAGCCTGCGGGCGGCCCGGGGGATCGGCATGGCCGGCACGATCTACCTCGACAACCACGCCACCACGCGGCTCGATCCGCGGGTGCTTGAGGCGATGCTGCCCTGGCTGACCGACCGCTACGGCAACGCGGGCAGCACCACGCACGAGATGGGACGGGCGGCGCGGGACGCGGTCGAGGCGGCACGGGCCGAGTTCGCGGACGTGATCGGCGCCACCGACCGCGAGATCGTGTTCACCAGCGGTGCCACCGAGAGCACGAACCTCGCCATCCTGGGCACGGCCGCCCGCGCGAGGCGGGTGGCCGGCGATCCACGGCGGCACGTGGTGGCGGCGGTCACCGAGCATCACGCCACGCTCGACGTGCTCGAACACCTCGCCCGCGAGGGCTTCGAGGTGACGCTCGTGCCGGTCGAGACGCATGCCGCCGGGGGCGTGCCGGGACGCCTTTTGCCGGACGCCGTCGCCGCCGTGCTGCGGTCCGACACGTTGCTCGTCTCGGTGCTGCTGGCCAACAACGAGATCGGCGTGGTGCAGGACGTGGCGTCGATCGCCGCGGCGGTGCACGGGGTGGGAGCCGTCCTGCACGTCGACTGCGCCCAGGCGATCGGCCGGATGGACGTCGATGTCGATGCGCTGGCCGCGGATCTGGC
>VGYP01000170.1 GCA_016872955.1 Planctomycetota bacterium | reverse complement strand
AGCGGTACGGTCTGGACGCCGAGGACGGCGTGTCGCTCGACGACTTTCCGACGCTGCGTCATCTGATCGACTACCTCGTGCCGCGGCTCGGCGGCCCGCCCGCCGCCGCCTCTGCGCCGGGCGGCCATGGTCGGGCCGACCGGAACGGCGGCGATCAGGCCGGTATCGACGTGCCGCGGGCTTCGGTTGCCGTGGAGCCGGCGCCGACCGTGCCGTCGCCGCTGGTCACGGCCGCGGGGCTGGCCGCGGAGGTGGAGTCGTTCCTGATCGAGTTCGTGGTGGAGCAGACGGGCTACCCTGCCGAGATCGTGGAGTTGGATGCGGACCTGGAGGCGGATCTGGGGATCGACAGCATCCGCAAGGCGCAGCTGTTCGGCGAGGTGGGCCAGCGGTACGGTCTGGACGCCGAGGACGGCGTGTCGCTCGACGACTTTCCGACGCTGCGTCATCTGATCGACTACCTCGTGCCGCGGCTCGGCGGCCCGCCCGCCGCCTCCGCAACGGGGGCTTCCGCTGCGTTTGCACGCGGCGTCGAGGTCGGACGTCGTCATGCCGATGCGATCCGTGCCTGGGGACGGCACGTGGCTGGGGGAAGCCTGCTGCCGACGGTCGTTTCCATCGAGGGCGTGCTCGCCGAGGAGGCGGCCGGAATCGCCACTGGTGCCGGCGTCGACGAGGCCATCGTGCGGGCGGGGCTCGTCGCGCCGCTGGCCGCGCTCGGCGGCTGTGATGTCGCCGCCGTGCCGCCCGCGGGTGCCACGCTCGGCACGCCCGGCCTGATCGCCTGCTTCGGACGGCATGCGATGCCGAGTGTGACGACCTTCAGCGCGGGCGGTCTCTCCGGATCCCTCGTCGGCGTGCCCGGCCTGCCCGGCGCGGTGCTCGGGTGGAACGATGGCGGCTTGGCGTCATTCGTCGCCACGGGCAGCAGCTGCGACGTGCCGCCGGGCGGCGTGGTGGAGCGGATCGTGACGAACTGCCGATCGCTGGCCGACGCCACGCAGGTGCTCAGCGCTTGCGGATCGCCGCCGTGCGGGCTGGTCGTGGTCTCGGCCACCGGGGCGGTGCAGGTCGGCCCCGGCGGCGAGGTCGCAGATGCGGGTGGAGCGATCAGGCGGGCCGATGCCGCCGGCTCACTGGTCCGGGCGGCCCTCGCCGACGGCGGCCATCCGATCGACAGTGCAGTCGTGCGGTTGTTGGCCGACGACTCGGCCGCCCGTGACGCACTCTCATCCGCCTGCACGTGGCTGTGTGTCGGCGGTGCCGGTGCGGTCGCCAGCGGCGGACCGCGGGGACAGAACTGGCTCGCGGCCACGAACGGCCTCGGCCCGGCCTGGTCTCGGCAGGACGGAGCGACGACCGACGCGGCCGCCAGTGTCACGCGGCGCTACGAACTGGAACTGGTCGACGTGGGGCCGACCCGGGCGGTGCGGTCGTTGGCAGGCGAGCGAGTGGTGATCCTGGGCACCGGGCCGAGGGTGGCGGCCCTCGAGCATGCGGTCGCCGCCTTGGGAGCGACACCGCTGGTGGTCGGGGCCGCGGCGGCGGTCGATGCCGAGGGAGCGGCCTTCGCGCTGACCCGTGCCGAGGTGACCGGCCCCGTGCGTCACCTCGTCGTGGTCGCGCCCCAGACCGAGACCGGTACGGCCGAGGCGATCGCGCCGGCGTTCGCCGCCTGCCAGAAATGGGTGTCAGCCAGAAGTCGCGTGGGCGAGTTGCCGTCGGCTACCGTGACGGCGGTGTGTGATCTGGGCGGCGGCTTCGGGCTGAGCGGTTCGATCGCGGGGCCCGCCGGTGGCGGGCTGGCCGGCCTCTTCAAGAGCCTCGCCCGCGAGTTTCCCGGGCTGCACGTGCGAGTGCTCGACGTCGCCGGCACGCTGGCACCGGAGGCCGCCGCGGCCGCCGCGGTCGCCGAGATGACCGACGGTGCCGGTCCGATCGAGGTGGGCATGGTGGGCGGCCGCCGCGTCACGGTCGTGGCCGTGGATCGGCCGCTGACGGCGCCGCCGCATCCGCAGGCGGCGCTCGCTCGGAACGCCTGCTGGCTCGTGACCGGCGGGGCCCGCGGCGTGACCGCCGCCTGCGTCCGTGAACTCGGACGTCGCCACGGTGTCTCGCTCGTGCTCGTCGGCTCGACCCACCCGGTGGAGGTTGATCCGGCCTGGTCCGTACTGCCGGAGCCCGCGCTCCGTGAGGCGAAAGGGCGGGTGATGCTCGACGCCAAGGCGCGGGGCCAGGATCCGCGGCGTGCCTGGGCGGAGATCGAGAAGTCACTCGAAATCGCCCGCTCGCTCGCCGTGCTGCGAGCCGCCGGCGTGACCGCCCGCTACGAGGCGTGCGATCTCGCCGATGCAAACGCGGTGTGGTCGTTGGTCGCCCGCGTCGCCCGCGACGTCGGCCCGATCCGCGGCCTCGTGCACGGGGCCGGTTGGGAATCGGCCTGTCGGTTCGAGAAGAAGACACTCGAGGGACTGGCCCGGACGACCGGCCCGAAGTGCACCGGCCTCGAGCATCTGCTGGCTGCGGTCGACCCGCAGTCGCTGTCGATGCTCGTCGGTTTCGGCTCCACGAGCGGACGACTCGGTGGACACGGACAGGCCGACTACTCGCTCGCCAACGACATGCTCGCGAAACTAGTCGCCCAGACGCGGCAGCGGAGGCCCGGACTGCGGGCCGCGACCTTCCACTGGCATGCCTGGGACGAGGTCGGCATGGCCAGCCGCCCGGAAAGCCGCTTCGTACTCGAACAGTTCGGCCTGAGGTTCATGCCGCTGGCCGAGGGCGTGGCCCGCTTCCTGGACGAGATCGAGGCGGGCCTGCCGGTGGCCGAGGTGCTCGTCACCGAGCCCGCCATGGTGACCCACGCCATCCCACCCGCGGCGGTCGCCCGTCCACCGGCGGTCGAGCCGTTACCGCCGCAGGCAGGCAGCCTCGTCGAGTCGGTGACGGTACACGAGGCCGGGGCAACCGAGGTGCGATTCAGGCTCGATCCGGCTGCCGACCGATTTCTCATCGATCATCTGCAGTACGGCAGGCCGCTGCTGCCGGCGGTGATGGGGGCCGAACTGCTCGCGCAGGCGGCGATCGCGGCGGGCGTGGTGGCGACGGCCGCCGAGATCCGCGACTTCGTGGTCGAGCGGCCGCTCAACTTCCCGGTCGATGCTCCGCGGGAGGTCCGCGTCGAGGTGGAGCCGTCCGGCGCGGCCCGCGGCCTCGCGGCCGCGGCGTCGTCTGACGGGCGTGCCACCGCCAACGAGCGGGTGCACTTTCGCGGTCTCATCGTGGCCGAGGCAGGCGAGCCGATCGTGGCCGAGGTGGGTGAGCCGCCGTTTCCCTTCAACGCGATGGCCTATCAGGAGGATGGGCCGATGCGGCACGGCGCCTCCTTCCGGACCCTCGATGGTCTGTTCCTCGATCGGGCCGGCGGCTGGGGGCGGCTCACCGCACCGCGTGGCGACGTCATCTCGGCGCCCCGCGGTGACCGGGGCTGGAGTGTGCCGGCCGCCCTCCTCGACGGCGTGATCATGGGCTGTGCCGTCTACTCCTTCATCCTCTGCGGCCGCCGCGTGGAGATTCCGGTGCGGTTCGAGCGACTCCGGTTGGCGGCCGCGGCGCGTGCCGGTGAGAAGTGCACAACGCGGATGTGGTTCCGCGACCAGGACGCTCGCGAGTCGGTCTACGACGTGGTGCTGGTCGGCGACGATAGGCGTCCGATCCTGGCGATCGATGGTCTGCACCTCGCGGTGATGGCCGGCAAACGGAGCCCACCGGCATGAGCGGCGCTGACGTGGATGCGTTGCGACCGGGCGGTGGCGTCCGCGTGCTCGACCTGGCGGAGGGCGAGGTGGCCCTGGCCGTGGCGAGTTCCCCGCCGCGGTTGGCGGCCCGGGACGTCGCCGAACAGATCGCCGCCCTGCGGTTCGATCGGCCGCGGTCTGCCGTGCGGGTGGCCTCGCTGCCACCGTCGGGCCGGCCTGTGTTGACGGTGGACGGCAGGCCCGCCACGGCGGTCGTTTCGCTGTCGCACGTCGACGGTCTCGTCGCGGCGGCTGTGGCCGAGGGCGTCGGGGTCGGCATCGACATCGTCGACCCGGCTGAGGCAGGCCGCGGGCTCGACCGCTGGTTCACGCCCGAGGAACTCGCGCTCGAGCCAGACGAGGGGCTGCTCCGGGCCCGTCTCTGGGCCGCCAAGGAAGCCGCCTTCAAGGCCGCGGGCCTCGACGAGGTACTGCGGCCGCGGACGGTCGAGATAGGCTCACTGCAGCCGCGGACGTTCACCTGGACGGTCCGTGGCCGCTTCACCGAGGCGGCCGGCGACGGCCGCTTCCTCTCGGCGGGACGCTATGTCGTGGCCGTCGCCCTTTCCAGCCAGCGCCGCGATCGAACCGCGGCCACCGTTCCGTTTCCCCAGGAAAAGGTTTTTGCATGATCGACCTCACAGGCAAGGTGGCCCTCGTCACCGGCTCGAGCCGGGGAATCGGCCGGGCCTGCGCCCTCCGCTTCGCCGAGGCCGGGGCCGACGTCGTCGTCAACTACGTCACCAGCGGCCGCGAGGCCGACGCCGTCGCCGCCGAGATCGCGGCCCTCGGTCGGCGGGTTGGCTGCGTTCGTGCCGACGTCGCCGAGGAAGAGGACATCGCGGAGATGATCGGCTTCATCGAGCGGGAGTTCGGTCGGCTCGATATCCTCGTGCACAACGCCGCCACCGGGGGCTTTCGTCCCTTGGCCGTCACCACCCAGCGTCATTTCGATGCGGCGATGCACACCAACGTGCTGTCGCTGATCCACCTCCTGAAGGCGGCGTCGCCGCTCTTGGAGCGAGCCACAGGCCGGGGCAAGGTGGTGGTGCTGTCCAGCCACGGCACCCACATGGCGCTGCCGATGTACGGCCTGATCGGCGGGTCGAAGGCCGCGGTCACGTCGCTGGCACGGCACTGGGCCCTCGAGCTCGGCGATCGTGGCGTGAACGTCAACATCGTCGAGGCCGGGTTGGTGGAGACCGACTCCACCCGACGGCTGCCGGGGGCCGCGGAGATGTTCGCGGGCCGCAAGTTCAAGACCATGACGGGCGAACGGATGCTGGCGGCGGGCGACGTCGCCGACGCGGTCTTGTTTCTGGCCAGCCCGCTGGCCGATCTGGTCCAGGGCCAGACCCTTGTCGTCGACGGTGGTGCCGCCGTCCACGTCTGATACGATATGCTCGGGTCCGATGGACTTTGCAGGCAAGCGCATGGAACGTCCGGTTTCGCAGTCCTCCTACATCCTCGTCACCGGGGTGACCGGCCTGCTGGGCCGGTCCTTGCTTCGCGATCTGGCCGCCGCCGGACGCCGCGTCGCGGTCATTGTCCGGCCCGGCAAATCGCGTGACGCGGCGGCCCGCGTGGACGAGTTGCTCGGTGACTGGGAGGACGTGGCCGGGGTGCGGGTCGCCTGCCCCGTGGTGCTCGAAGGCGACCTGGTCAGCGACGGCCTCGGCCTGGCCCCCGAGCAGCGCGACTGGGTGGCGGCCAACGTCGCCGAAGTGGTGCACTCGGCGGCCAGCCTGGTGTTCGGCCGTCGGGAGAGCGATGGCGAACCCTACACGAGCAACGTGACGGGCACGCGGAACGTGCTGGGGCTCTGTCGCGACGCGGGCATCCGGCGGTTTCACCACGTCTCGAGCGCCTACGTGTGCGGTCTGCGGACGGGCAGGGTGCTGGAGAGCGAGCTCGACGTCGGCCAGACCTCGGGCAATGACTACGAGCGGAGCAAGATCCTCTCCGAGCAGGAGGTCAGGGGGGGCGGGTTCCTTGACGTCGTGACGGTCCACCGGCCGAGCATCATCGTGGGCGACCTGGTGCACGGCTTCACCAACACCTTCCACGGCTTCTACCGGCCGCTGCGGATCGTGATGCCGTTGATGGAGACCTTCGTCGATGCCACGCCGCCGCAGGGCTCGCTGCTGGCCGTGATGGGCATGGACGGCCACGAGGCCAAGAACCTCGTGCCCGTCGACTGGGTGTCGGCGGCCATGACTCGGATCATCCTGGACGAATCGCTGCACGGCCGCACCTACCACCTGACCTCGGGAGCCCCCACCACGGTTGGCACGCTGTGCCGCGTGTTCGAGGCGGTGGTGCTCGAAATGGTCGCCGACCTGCGGCGGCAGCGGGCGGCCGCCGCCGAGAAGCCGGCAGCGTCGACTCCGGTCGATCCCGACCTGAAATCCGTCGTCAAGCTGTTCGTCGACCAGATGGACGTCTACCGGGCATATTGGCGGGACGATCCCGAGTTCGATGCGACCAACACGCGGGCCGCCGTGCCCGACCTGCCCGCCCCGGCGCTCGACGAGGAGGCGATCCGACGCCTCTGCCGGTTCGCCATCGACAACCGCTTCCGCTGGCCGCCGCTCACGCGCCGGGAGCGGGTGGCACGGGGGCGGGCAC
>VGYP01000169.1 GCA_016872955.1 Planctomycetota bacterium | reverse complement strand
CGGCGTCGCGACCACGACGAAGTCCGGCTTCTCGCGCCGGAGCATGGAGGCCGCGTCGGGATACCACGCGCAGCCGAATTCAGTCGCGAAGGCCCGGCCCTTCTCCTCCGTGCGGCAGGTGGCCGCCACCAGTGACACGCCGGGAACGTCGGCCAGGGCCCGCGCGTGGATCCTGGCGATCGCACCGATACCGATGATCGCCCCCCGCATGAACGTCGAGTCTCCGTGCCTCCGCCGCAGCGGGCGGGATCGCCCTTTGGCCGACTAGTGTGGCGGCCTGGAGGCCCCCTCACAAGCCGCCGCCGGTATGATGCCGTCGCGTTCGTGGTCCGGGCCGCCCTGTCGCGGGCGAGATTGATGCCACCGCCCCCCGATGCCGTCGCGCTCGTCGATGCCTTGTCGGCAGCAGACCGCAGGCTTGTGCTCACGTCTGCCGGGGGAGGTGCGGCGGCGATCGCCCGACTCGTCACGACCCCCGGCGCCAGCGCGGTCGTGCTCGAGGCGGCCGTGCCTTCCGCACGGGCGGCCGTGGACGGCCTGCTCGGCGGGCCGCAGGAGTCCTACTGCTCGTCCCGCACCGCCCGCCGTCTGGCGGTCGCGGCCTGGCAGCGGGCCTGCCGCCTCCAGGAGGCCGAGGGCACGGCGCCGGCCGAGGCCCGGGCCCGGAGCGTGGGGGCGGCGATCACGGCGGCCCTGCGGACGCGAAGCCCCAAGCGCGGGCCGCACCGCGCCATCGTCGCGGTGCAGACGCGGGAGGCGACGCGTGTGGTCGAACTCATACTCGCCAAGAACACGCGGTCGCGTGCCGATGAGGAGGCGATCGCGGCCGACCTGCTGCTCGCCGCGATCGCCGCCGCGGCGGCGTCGCCGGCGGCCGCGGCGGTTCCCGCCGTGTCGCCCGCCGATCAGATGCACCGTGACATCGTGGAGGCCCCCCTGGAACGGCGAGAACTGTTCACGGGCGACCGCACCGCGGTGGCGGCGTCGGGGCATCGCACGGACACAGCCGGCCCGGCCGGCCCGCCCGCTGGGGAGCAGGCCGGCGGTCCCGCGGCCGGTGGCCTGGTGTTTCCGGGATCCTTCGACCCGCTCCACGAGGGTCACTTGCTGATGGCACGGATCGCCGAGGAAATCGCGGAGCGACCGTTGGCGTGGGAGTTGTCGGTCACCAACGTCGACAAGCCGCCGCTGGACTACGTGGAGATGCGGGACCGGGTCACGCAGTTCGCGGGTCGCCCTCTCTGGCTCACCCGCGCCGCCACGTTTCTCGAGAAGCTCGACGTGTTTCCGGAAAGCACCTTCGTGATGGGGGCCGACACGTTCGCCCGACTCCCCGATCCACGCTACTACGGCGGCTCACGGTCGGCGGCCACGCGGGCCGTCAAGACGATCGCGTCGAAGGCCAGGGGCCTAATCGTGTTTGGCCGCGTCCGCGACGGCCTCTTCCAGGAGGCCTCCGCCATCGAGGTGCCGGCCGCGTTGCGAGCCGTGGCCTACTTCGTGTCCCAGCGTGAATTTCGGCTCGACCTCTCGAGCACGCAGCTTCGCCGGCACGAATGGGCGGGCCGCGGACCCTGACCGGATGGAGCTGCCGGCGGCTGACTCACCGCCGCACGCGACGGGCCAGGCCGGCGGCCAGCCGTGCGAGTGTCTGGCTGCGGTCGTCGAGAGCGATGTGGACGCGGATGATGTTCATCGCCTGCTCGTCGGCCAGTGCGGCCCGCAGTGCCACGTCGAACTCCCCCTCGGTGGCCACGTCCCAGCCCGTGCCGCCGCCGAGCACCTCGGGGAGCCGCTGGTACTGCCAGGGATTGATGTCGTTGAAGCTGCCTTCGTGGAGGAGCCGCTCGGTGCCGTAGCCGCGGTTGTCGAGCACGATCACCGTCACGGCGAGGCCGCGGCGGACGATCGTCGAGAGCTCCATGCCCGTCATCTGGAAGGCCCCGTCGCCGACCAGGGCGATCACTTTGAGGTCGGGGCGGGCCGACTTCGCACCGAGCGCCGCCGGCACCGCGAAGCCCATCGACGTGTAGTAGGCCGGCGCGATGAACTCGGTCTGGCCGCGGATCACGAGGTCACTCGAGGCGAACAGCGCATCGCCGACGTCGGCGATCACGATCGTGCGGTCGTCGAGCGACTCGTCGAGCCGGCGAACCAGTCGGGAGGTCGTGATCGCCGCCTCGGGCCGGAGCACGAAAGGCTCCAGGGCCGCGGCCGGTCCCGGCGGCAAGGGGCGGCTGGCGACTCGCGGGGCGGCGGCCGCGAGGCCACGGAGGAAGTCCTCGAGCAGCACGTCGTGGTAGTGATGGTGGCTGATCCGGAGGTCGTCGCTCGCGGCGTAGATGCTTGTGGCGGCGTCGAGCCTGGCGGAGAAGATGCCCAGGTCGATGTCGGTGAGGATCACGCCCAGGAGGATCACGCAGTCGCTCGCTTCCACGAACTCGGTCACCTCGCGGCGGCCGAGGGCCCCCTCGTAGAGGCCGACGTACAGCGGGTGGACCTCGCTGACCACGCTCTTGGCGAGCATGGTGGCCGCCAGTGGGATGCCCGACCGCTCGGCCAGGGCCACGGCGTCGGCCTGGAGGCCGAAGCGGTGCAACTCGATGCCCGCGATGATCACCGGCCGCTTGGCCGCGGCGATCCTGCCGACCGCCTCGCGGACGGCCTCCGCGAGGGCCGCGGGATCGCTGGCGCGGGGCGGTGGCACGAAGGGGCGGATCTGGTCGGGCACGACCGCGACCATGTCCCGGGGAAGTTCGAGATACACCGGCCGCTTGAGCCGGTGGGCCGTGTCGAGCAGGCGGTCGATGTCGCGAAATGCGGTCGACGGATCGACGATCTCCAGGCTCGCCGCACAGAGCTTGTCAAAGACCTCGAGCTGCGTCCGCCATTCCCGGACGCGGTGGTGCAGCAGCGGGTCGCCTCCGCGTTCGGCCAAGCCCGGGGCGCCGGAGATCATCACCACGGGACTTTTTTCGGCGTAGGCCCCGGCGATCGAGTTGGCGACGCTCAGGCCCCCCACGCCGTAGGTGACGCAGACGGCCCCCATCCCGTGGACTCGCGCGTAGGCGTCGGCCGCGAATCCGGCGCAGTCTTCACGGGTGCAGTTGACGAGCTCCAGAGGGGAGTGCTCCAGCATGCTGTAGAAGGTCAGCACGTAGTCGCCCGGCAGGCCGAACACGTGCCGCAGGCCGTAGTCGCCCAGCCGTCGGATCAGGTACTGCCCGATCGACATGCTGGTCGGACTCTCCGGCCGCTGGGCCGCCGGCCGCACCGCGGGCGGGGCCACCAGCCCGTTGTCGAGACTCGCGCCCAGCACGATCGACATCGTGGTCAGCCCCCCTTGGAGAGTCGCCGCTGTCGCACGGCGAGCATGGTCATCCAAAAGCCGAGGAACACCAGCACGCAGGCGAGCACCACGACCGCCCGCATTGGGTTGTGGTTGAGCTGCCAGGCGCCGATGGCGTGATACACGCCCCAGGCGAGAATCGCTGCCGACAGCCCGGCGATGATCCGATACGGCGTGGATCTGGCGACCGATCGCGGTGTCGAATCCGAGGGGTTCGCGGGGGACATGCCCCGATTCTAGTATCTTGGCAACCGGGGCCAACGTCGTGCTTGACGCTCTGGCGACGTGACCGAACGATCTTTGCCGCATCCTGCGGCAGTCATGGTCCACAGGCTGCCAGGCGAGGCGGTCGCCGTGGCTTTGAGACACGTGGGGCCACGGGCGTACGCTGAGCAGCATGGAGACCGTCCGTTCGAAGTCCAGACGTGCCGGTGGCCCTGCTGATGGGCCGGCTTTCGGGCTGGCGGCCGCGACGCTCGCCGGCTTCGCGGGACGCTGGCACGGGCTGCTCGATCTGGCGAGCCACTTTCGCTGGTACAGGCTCCTGGCAGCGATGGTCTGGTGCGTCGTGGCGGGCCGGCGGTGCAGCCGCCCGGCAGTCGGCTGCCTCGGGCTGGCGGTCGTTGGCAGCGTCTGGCCGCTGCTGCCCCACCGGGTTCCGTCACTGGCTGCCGGGGAGCAGGGCCGACGGCTCGACGTGGTGTTGCTGAACCTGCTCGCGGACAACGCCGACGAGCTTCGCGTGCTTGAGTACCTCGTTCGTTGCGAGGCCGATGTGGTCGTCCTGCTGGAGGTTGATCCGGCCTGGGCGGCGGTGCTGGGCGGCCTCGACACCCGCTATCCCCACCGCGTCATCGAGCCACAGGACGGCAACTTCGGCATCGCCCTGCTGTCGCGGCTGCCGCTGGTGGATCCGCACGTGGCCCGGCTCGCCGAGTGCCCGGTGGTGATCGTGCCGGGGGCTGCGCTGCGGCGCGGGCGAGTGTCTGCTCGTGGCGGCCCACCCGCCACCGCCGCTGTCGGCCGACTGGACGGACCACCGGGACCGCCAGCTGGCCGCCATCGGCAGGCTGGCGGTCGAGGAGACACTGCCGGTGATCGTGGCCGGCGACCTCAATACCACGCCCTGGTCACACGGTTTTCGAACGCTCGTCACCCACCGCCTCCGCGATTCGGCGATCGGTTGGGGCGTGCAGGCGACGTGGAATGCCCGCGTGCTCGTGCCGCGTCTGCCGATCGATCACCTGCTGGTGCCGCCGGAGATCGGTGTCCATTCCAGGTCGGTCGGGCCCGATCTCGGTTCCGACCACTTGCCCGTCGAGGCGGTGCTGCTCGTGCCGTGAGCCCCGGCTACCGGGCTGGCTGCAGCTCGGCCAGTTCGAGGCCAAGCCGCTTGAGCTTCTTATAGAGCGTGGTGCGGTTGATGCCCAGCGCGCGGGCGGCCACGTCGCGGCGCCACCCCGCCTGCTCCAGCGCGCCCAGGATCAGCTGCCGTTCGGGCGTGGCGAGGGCATCCTTGAGCGGGCTGCCAGCGCCTCGGATGGCGACGGACCCGGCGAGCACGCCGGCGGGCAGGTCTCCGGCATCGACGAGGCTACCGCGGCCGAGAAAGACGCCCCGTTCCACGGCGTGCTGCAGCTCCCGCACGTTGCCAGGCCAGGTGTGCCGCAGCAGCGCCTCGAGGGCGGCGGGGCTGAAACCTCGGACGTCGCGTCCTGCCCGGCGGGCGGCGTGGACGAGGAAGTGCTGTGCGAGTGCGGGGATGTCGTCCGGCCGGCGCCGGAGCGGTGGCATCTCGATCGTGACCACGTTGACCCGCCAGAAGAGATCCTCCCGAAAGCGGCCTTCCGTGACCAGTCGCGGCAGGTCCTCGTTCGTCGCCAGCACCACGCGGGCATCCACCATTTGGGTGTGGCTGCCGCCGACGGGTTCGAACTGCATCTCCTGGAGGACCCGCAGGAGTTTGACCTGCAGCGCTGGCGAAGCCGTGCCGATCTCGTCAAGAAAGATGGTGCCCCGGTCCGCCTGCAGGAACCGGCCCTCGCGGTCGCCGGAGGCGCCGGTGAAGGCCCCGGCGACGTGGCCGAAGAGTTCGCTCTCGAGCAACGGCTCAGCCAGGCTGCCGCAGGCGACCTCCACGAAGCGACCTTGTCGACCGCTGGCGGCGTGGAGAGCGCGGGCCACGAGCGACTTGCCGGTGCCGCTCTCGCCGGTGACGAGCACCGTGGCCGGCGTGCGGGCTACCCGCTCCACGACATCGGGATGCGAGCCGATCACGCCACGGGTCGCCGTGCCGTCCGTCGGTCGCCGCGTGGCGGCGGCCGTGCGACCCGCCGTGATCGCGGCCAGCAGGTCCTCGTCGCGGCCCGGCATGGCCACCGCCGCATCGGCCCAGTTGGGGCGGTTCCCATCGCGGCCGACCAGGGCGACGATGACGGCGGTCGGCGAGTTGGCCCTGACCGTGGCGGCCACGCGGCGGCCGCCGTTGGCCGTCAGGAACGCGTCGACCAGGCAGGCATCTGCAGACCGCCCCGGCGATCGTTCGGCTTCGTCGGCCGAGCCGGCCGCAAAGGCATGCCAGCCCAGACTGCAGAGCCATTCGGCGAGCTGCGAGGCCATCCGGCGGTCGTCATCGACGACCAGGATGCGTCCGGGAGCGGGATCGAGCGGATTCGGCATGTCGTGGGCTCCCTGGGCCTCAGGAACTGTGGCCCCACCAGTTTCCTAGGTTGTGCCGGCGACGACGGCGGTGTCGCCCGTGGGCGACGCGTCCGCGGGCGGGGCGGGGGCGGCCGGCATGACCGGCATGACCGGTCTGTACGGAACCGGCAGTCGCCCGGAACCCTCAGTCGCGGTGCTCAGGCCGCTGGCCCGTCTCGCGGCCTGCCGGCCGTTCGCCGGACGGGCTCTCCACCTCCCCGAGGCGAACCGCGTCGGCGATTCGGTCGGCGGCGGGCCCCAGCAGAATCTCACGGTTCTCGAACAGGGCGTCGGGGTCATGATCGAGCATCTGGATCCGCCGCCGCCGGAACGAGAAGAAGGCGACCACTGCCAGGGCGACCACGACTGCGATCATCACCACGACCGTGACGCTGCGCTCGG
>VGYP01000168.1 GCA_016872955.1 Planctomycetota bacterium | reverse complement strand
GAGACGGCGGGACAAAGCGTCTGGTCGGACAGGATTTCCAGCAGCCGCTTCGCGAACGCCGCCGGTGAGCGGGCGGTCAGGATCGCCTCCCGCTGCCGCGTCGTGAGCGGCCTGTCGGCGGCGGTCTCGATGCCGCGGGCGAGTGCCGCCGGCGGGCAGTCGGCGGCGACGAAGGTGGCCGCGTCGGTCGGCAGTTCCGCGAAGCTGCCCTCGTCACTGACGACCAGCGGGACGCCGACGGCGAGCAGTTGGTTGACCACGCCGGAGGACTCACCGAAGGTGGGTGTGCGGAGTTGCACGGCGACGTCCAGGCCGTGCATCGCGGCCACGAGGGACGGATCGTCGGGTGCGTCGACGATCTCGACGCCCGCGAGCCGATCGATGCCCGTCCGCCGGCAGTAGGCCTGCGCTTCCCAGCCGGCGATCAGCAGCCGCACGGGTCGTCGTCGCCGCATGATCAGAACCGCCTGCGCGAGCACGTCGAGCCGCTTGGTGTCGCCGGCGAGGCCGAAGCTGCCGACGGCAAGTGGGCCGCCGGCGGGCGGCCGCGTCCGGTCGGCCGGGGCCGGGTCGGCGCCGGTTTCGATCGGCAGGAAAGCCACGTCGATCCGCAGGCCATCGCCACGACAGCCGAGCGCCACGCGGATCAACTCCCGGCAGGCGTCCGAGTTCACGATCAGGCCGTCGAGCCCGCCACGGTCGACGACGAGTCGCAGGCACCGGCCGAGCGTGGGCTTGGCGGCCAGGGCCCGCGCGATCCAGGCGGGCCTCGTCGCGGCCGGCTCGGCATCGGGCAGCAGGGCGGCGGCTGGTCCGAGCCAGGCCGAGGCGAGGCTGTCGAGTGCCGCCTCGTGCAGCCAGGCGAACCGCCGCGGCGCGCCGCCGCGGGAACGCATCATCGCATCGAGCACCCGGACGTGATGCGGCGAGTTTCCCAGCACGAAGATTTCGGTGTCGTGCCGTCCCCGCGTGGTCGCGGCGGGCAGCAGTTCCGCGGGCAGGATGCCGTCGCCCGGCCGCAGCGTTGCCGGCGTCACGGATCGCGGCCCGCCGCCGGCCTCGAAGAACGTCGTTTGCCAGCCGTCTCCCTGCAGATGGCGGAGCGTGTAGGCGGCGATGCCTGTGCGGGCCGGCGGCAGCGCCCCCACAACGGCCAGGCGGGGTCGCGAACCACTGGCCGGACGTGGCCGGGGGGCGGAGGCCGGCTCGTCGATCGCCTCCATCACGGCCGTCGCGGCCCGGGCCCAGCCGAACTCGTCGGCCAACAGCCGGCGGCCGAAGGCCAGCGACTTTTCCCGCAGCGTCCGATCGTCGACCAGCCGGCCCAGTGCGGCGGCGATGGCGGCGGGATCATGGGGGTCGCAGCCGAGTTCCGGGAGCACCAGCTCGGCGACGCTCGACGTGGCCGAGCCCACGACCGGCGTGCCGCAGGCGTAGGCTTCGAGCACCGGTAGACCGAGCCCCTCGTAGAACGAGGGATAGACGAGCATCTCGGCATGCCGCACGAGCCCGACGAGATCCTCGTCGCAGACGTAGTCGGTGCAGACCACCGCCTCCGGTGGCAGGCCGGCGGCAGCCGCCACGGCCCGAAGCTCGTCGAGCCGCCGCGGCGGGAGCCGGCACACGATCGCCAGCCGATACCGCGGATGCGACTGCCGGAAGAGAGCGAAGGCCCGCACGACCCCGCCCAGGTTCTTTCGCCAGTCGTCACCACCCACGTAGACGCAGTAGGGCGGAGCGAGGCCGTGTCGCGCCGGGCAATCGGCCGACGCCGTGGCGGGGCGGGCCATCAGGTTCCGCTTGGCCTGGTCGATGTCGCCGTAGATGCAGCGGACCCGCAGCGGATCGACGGCAGCGTGTCGGATCGTGTCGCGGCGGGTGGCCTGGCTGATCGCGAAGAGTCGATCGCTCTGCCGCAGCGTGCGGAGGCAGTCGCGGTAGTGCTCGCGGGCCTGGGGACGGGCCAGGTAACGGTCGGGAAACAACAGCGGCACGAGGTCGTAGACGATTCCCAGCCGGCGTGGCTGCCAGCGCTCCAGCCAGCCGGGTCGGAGATAGTCGCCGCCGCAGTCGTGGCGGGGCAGGAAGAAGCAGCCCGTCACCAGGACGTCGATCGCCGGACCGCCGGGCCCCGCCAGGTCGCCCTCCGTGCGCCACGCGGCGTGGCGGGCGAGTTCCGCGGCCCGCGTCGGCAGCGGCCGGCGGGGGTCGTGCAAGAGCAGCCAGCGGTGCGCGGGATAGCCCCGGGCGAGTTCCAGGGCCAGGCTCTGGGCGTAGGCGGGTATGCCGCGGTCGCCGTCGAACTGACAGCCGCGGAGATCGACGAGCACCGTCCGGGATGTCATGCGGCCTCCCGTGTCGCCGGTCCGCGGGGTGCCTGGTGGTGGTCCGCCGGCGGGGCATCCAGCTGCAGGTAGGCCAGGCCCGTCAGCTCGCGGACGAGGCTCTCGAGCTCGTCGACCCGCGCCTCAAGGTGACTGATCCGGTCGCCAGCGGTGCCTCGGCGGCCCCGCGGCAGCAGTCGCCCCAGCGGTCGCAGCCAGTGTTTCTCGACCACCCTTGCCCAGCGACGGATGATCATCGGTGGTTTCCTCGCATCGGGCCGCCGGCGTCGTGCGTCCGGGCGTCGCTCAGGCTGCCTGTCTCGTGCGGTTGGTTCGCCGGGCGACCTCGACCGCCGCCAACACCTGCCGGGCGGTGTACGTCCAGGACGTGGGGACGAAGCGGCGGCGAATCTCGGTCTCGCGGCTCCGCACCCAGGCGGGCTCGGCGAGCGTCTTCTCCACGAGCGACACGAGCCGGTGTGGTTCCAGGGGATCGAAGAACTCCGGCAGGTCACGGCTAATCTCGACGATGCTGGTGGCCGAGGAGGCGAGGCAGAGCCGGCCGTGGCCCAGGCTCTCGGCCACCGGCAGCCCCCAGCCCTCGTACCGCGAGGGATAGATCGTGGCGGCACAGTGCCGGTAGTACCAGGCGAGTTCGGCGTCCTCGATGCCGTGCAGCATGTGGACCCGGGCGTTGACCGCGCGGTCCTGGCGGATCTCCCGCAGCAGGTCGTTGACGTAGACGTGCCGCACGCCGACGCAGACCAGATCGGGACAGGCCTCGCCGTGACGGGCGGACAGCACCTGCCAGGCGTCGTAGAGCAGGCGGTGGTTCTTGCGGACGTCGAGCGTCGAGACGCAAAGGAAGAAGGGGCGGCGGGGAGTGAACCGGGGCAGGGGAGGCATCTCATCGCGGGACGAGTCGAGCTCGTCGCCGAGCCGCACGATCGAGAGCGGCGGCGGCGGAAACCGCGACTCCTCGCAGTAGGCGGTGATCTCCCCCTTGGAGAACTCGGAGATGGTCAGCACGTGATCCGATGCCGTGAGCACGTTGCGGGCCCAGTGGGTGACCTGCCGGACGGTCTGTTCGTCGACCCACTGCGGCTTGATGACCGGGATCAGGTCGTAGATCATCCGCAGCACCATCACGCCCCGCTCGCGCAGGGCCGCGGTGGCCTCGGCATGGCCCGGTATCGGCCAACTCGCCCCCAGCGACAAGAGCACGTCGCCGGGCAGCAGGGGTCCACCGGTGATCGGTGCCGGCAGCGGCCGCGGCACGGTCCGGCTGCCGGCCCGCGGCGCGATCACCCGCATCGTGGTCGTCCCCCGGAACCGCACCCGCATCCAGCGTGTGAGCTTCTTGCGGAGGTGGCGGGTGGACCCCTTGAGCTCGCGGAACGCGGTTCGCAGTTCGGTGGCGGCGGGGCTCGTGCCGAACAAAAACTCGCGGCCATCCCAGCGGCGGCGGCGTGGTGACGCGGCGGGCGGCGTGGTCGTCTGGGCCGGGCTCGCTGGCCGGCTGCCGCCCGTGACAGCGCTCCCGGTGAGATGGGCGACGACGGCGGGCGAAAGTTCCGCTGGGTCGAGGGGCACGAAGCAGCCGCGATCGGCGTCGAACCGTGCAAGCCGCGGGGTGACGCACGCGGCGACGAGCCCGTTGAAAATGCCCACGGTCGTTCGCTGGATGCCCGTCAGGTGGGGCAGCGTCCAGGTGGTCAGGTCGGAAACGTCGTACCAGATGGTCACGCGGGCGATCCTCGGAGGGCGGGCGGTCAGGCGGCCTTCGGCCGGGACGCGAGATAGTGGCCCGGCACGAGCGTGAACCCGTCGGTGACGTTGGCCGGATAGGAGAGGGGGGCTCGCAGGGCGGGCTCCTCGCGGCGGTAGTAGAAGCGGTTGAGGCCGTCGAAGAGCGCGAAGTCGTAGCCGTTCTGGAACAGGATTCCCTCCCAGTCGAGCCAAGACGGCTCGTAGGAGTAGGGATCGCAGCCGGGCAGCTTCGGCTTGATCGCCTCCAGGAGGATCACCCGCGGCCGGAACGACCGCCAGTCGTTGCCCAGCAGCACATCCCGCTCCGCTCCCTCGACGTCGATCTTGAGGAAGTCGACCTCGCCGGCCGGCAGTTGCTTGGCGATCTCCGCCAGCGTGGTCATGGGCACGGTGTGGGTGGTCCGCGTGAAGCCGAAGCCCTCGACCGCCTTGGGGTCGAAGGTCTCGCAGTAGGTGGAGAGCCCGGAGTCGCCCCACTCGTGGAACTCGATCGAGCCCACCGTCGCGCCGCAGGCGACGTTCAGGTTCCAGTCGCGGGGCCGCTGGTCCCGGAACTTCCTGTGGAACCGGGCCACCGGTTCGACGTTCACCCCCGACCAGCCCCGGTCGTAGAAGTGCTTCGTCACCGAGTCGACGACGGGGTCGTAGCCGCCGATGTCGACGTAGCGACCCTGGTCGCAGGCGTGGAACACCCGCTGCAGGATCACGTCCTCAAAGTTCTGGGCGTAGGAGATCATCATGGCCTTGGGGTTTCCTGCGGACGGTATGGGAAATCGGTGTCAGGCGGCCTTGTGGATCACGAGGGCGAGCGAGGTGGAGGCGTGTCCGACGAGGTTGAGCCGCAGGTGCTTGACCTTGGGGGGCGGCGTCGTGAACCAGTCGCAGTAGGGGGGCTCGTCGACGAAGCGGTCGAGGCGGTGGTGGCCCGGATCGACGTCGATCGGTTCGACCCGATGGCCCCGCACCGCGAGCCGGCCGCACACGGCCTCGATGTCGCGGAGGCGATAGATCACGCACGGCCCGTCGGCGAGCGTGGCGTCGTTACTCGAGAGGTTGAACTCGGTGGTGTGGACGGCCAGGCCGCCGGGCCGCAGGCAGTCCATCTGCCGTTCCAGGAAGTCGAGGCCGAGCTGGAGCGAGCCGCAGTGCTCGAACGAGCAGGTCGACCAGGTGAAGTCGTAGCCGACGAGGTCAGCCGGCACGTGGTTCATGTCGACCGGCCGGAACTCGACGCGGTCGCGGAACGTGGCCGGGTCGCAGAGGCCGGCGGAGTTGAGGGCGTCGCGGTCGCCGACCCACTGGCCCGAGTCGGCCCAGGGATTGCGGCGGTCGTCGTCGGCGGGCAGGTCGGTGGCGGTGATCCGGCAGCCGCGGTCGGCGAACAGGGCGGGCAGTTTCTCGGCACCGACGGCGAAGCCGAGGCCCCGGCGGCCGGCGCGAAGCATGTCGCGCTCCGCGAGGGCCTGGCAGATGAAGGCCAGCTCCCAGAGCTTGCGGTGGGGACGCCAGGGCTCGCCGAGCGCGGCGGCCCACTGGCGAAAGGTGGCGGAGTCGAGCGTGCGGTAGCGGCACAGCTGCGAGACGAGCTGCCGCGAGTCGTCCCGTCGCGGGCCCCGCAGGTGCAGTTCGGGCCGGTCGCGGCGGAGCAGGTGCGGCTGCACCGGCGGCTGCGGCCGCAGCCAGCGAGTGACCCGTTTCGTGAGCGAACTCCTCAGCCCCATCGATCGGCACCCCGGGCGACGTGATCCGGCTCAGGCCGCCATGCGGCCGGCGGCCCGCAGGCCTTTGAGCACCGCCTCGCGGCGGGCCAGTTCCAGGTCGCCGTCCACCATCATGTCGACGAGTTGGCGGAAGCTCGTCTGCGGCTGCCAGCCGAGCCGCGTGCGGGCCTTCGTGGAGTCGCCGAGCAATAGGTCGACCTCGGCCGGCCGGTAGTAGCGGGGGTCGATCTCGACGAAGTCTCGGTAGTCGAGGTCCAGCCGAGAGAAGGTGTCCTCGCAGAAGTCGCGGACTGAGTAGAGCTCGTTCATGGCGATCACGTAGTCGTCGGCCTCGTCCTCCTGGAGCATCAGCCACATCGCCTCCACGTAGTCGCCGGCGAAGCCCCAGTCACGCTTGGCGTCGAGGTTGCCGAGGAAGAGTTTGTCCTGCAGGCCGAGCTTGATGCGGGTGGCGGCGCGGGTGATCTTGCGGGTCACGAAGGTCTCGCCGCGGCGCGGGCTCTCGTGGTTGAAGAGGATGCCGCAGGAGGCGTGGAGGCCGTAGCTCTCGCGGTAGTTGACCGTGATCCAGTGGCCGTAGACCTTCGCCACGCCATAGGGGCTGCGGGGATAGAAGGGGGTGGTCTCCTTCTGCGGCGTCTCCTGCACCTTGCCGAACAT
>VGYP01000167.1 GCA_016872955.1 Planctomycetota bacterium | reverse complement strand
TCGTGGCCTCGTTCTCGGAGCCGAAAATCGAGGCGTGAGCCCAGAGCGCCGCCGCGTTGCCGTCGTTGAGGTAGGTGACCGGAAGGCCCAATCGATCCTCGAGCCCGGCCCGCACGTCGTAGCCGGCCCAGTCACGGTGGACGAAGTTGGTCGAGCCGCGTTGGCTGAAGACGCCGGTGGCACTCGCCGGGCCGGGCGTGTCGAGGCCCGCAGCGACGAGCTTCAGGAGGGGCACGCGGGCCCGCTCCGCCGCAGCCGCCAAGCCGTCCGCGATCTGGGCGAGACAGACCGCCGGCCCCTCGACGCTCAACGACGGGTGCTCGCAGAGGTCATCGATGAGGAACTGGCCCCGTTCGTCGAGGAACGTGTAGTTGATGGCCGTGCCGCCGAGGTCAATGCCGGCGACGATCTTTTCGGCGGGTGACAACGGAGGCTCCGAATCGGGGGCAAATCCGTGCGTTATCCTGCCCGATCCGTCCGCCCCGGAAAAGCCTGCCTGCCCCGTCCCGCGGCGGGCCGACACCCGCGTCTCAGGGACGCTGCAGGAAGCCCCGCTTGACGCGGGCCGTGATCGCCCGCAGCCCCCGTGCGCGGAGGATGCCCAGCACGTCGGCCAGGCCGATCCGCTCGAGCAGGTCCTCAGGCAGGTCGACCGCCTCGGCGGCGGGACGCCCCGCCATCGCCGCGGCGAGGATTGCCACGAATCCCTTTACCGTCGGCGCCTCGGGGGCGACTTCGGCCACGAGTTCCGCCGTCCCGTCGGGCAGCGAATCGGCCCACAGGAAGACGGGCGTCTGGCACTCGTGGACCCGGCCCTCGGCTGCCGTCTTGAGGGCTTGGTGCCGCGGCGACAGCGGCGGCAGTCCGGCGGCATAGTCGACGAGCAGCTCGAGCTTCTCGCGGCCGTCGAGGTCCTCGAACTCGGCCACGGCCTCGGCGATCCGCGACCGCACGTCGGCCATGTCAGCTGCCCGCCGCGGGTCGCACGTCGCCGTCGGTGGATGCGGCCACGGCCGTCGACGGGCCGGCCGATGTGCCGCCAGGTTCGTCCCCCTTCGCGATCGGCACCCGCACGCAGTTGCCCCACTCCAGCCATGAGCCGTCATAGTTGCGGACGTTGCGAAAGCCGAGCAGGTACTTGAGCACAAACCAGGTGAGGCTCGAACGCTCGCCGATGCGGCAGTAGGCGATTGTGGGCGACCGCCGCTTCATCCGCAGGTCCTTGACGTAGAGCTTTTCGAGCTCCTTGGCCGACTTGAAGGTCCCGTCGTCGCTGCAGTTGCGCGGCCAAGGGACGTTGACGGCGCCGGGGATGTGGCCGCCACGGACAGCCCCTTCATTGGGGTAGTCGGGCATGTGCATCCGCTCGCCGCGATACTCCTCCGGGCTGCGGACGTCGAGCAGCGGCTTGCCGGCTCGGCAGTGCTTGAGCACCTCGTCGCGGAGGGCCCGGATCGATCCATCCTGATCACGGGCCAAGTACCGGGCCGACGGATACGAGACTCGTTCGGAGGACCAGGGCCGGCCGTCGAGTTCCCACCGTTTCCGGCCCCCGTTCATGATCCGGCAGTCCTCGTGCCCGTAGAGCTTGAAGACCCAGAAGGCGTAGCAGGCCCACCAGTTGTTCTTGTCGCCATAGAACACGACGGTCGTGTCGTTGGAGATGCCCCGCTGGCTGCAGAGCCGCTCGAACGCCTCCCGGTCGATGTAGTCCCGCTCGACCCGGTCCTGGAGATCGGTCTGCCAGTCGATCTCCACGGCCCCGGGCACGTGCCCCTGCACGTACAGCGCACGATCCTCGTCCGACTCCACGATCCGGACCTTCGGATCGGTCAGGTGCTGGGCCACCCAGTCGGTGGACACGAGCACGTCGGGATGGGCGTATTCCGGCATGACGACGATCCTCGGGGCCGCGGCGTGAAACCCGCTCGACGTGCCTGCGGGCTCCATGAAGATCGTAGTGCAATGGCTAGCCGCCTGCAACGAGCAGCGGTCGCGAAGCGGCGGTGCAGGCGATAGGATGTCGATCGCCTGTCGGGCATCTTCGTCGTCTCTCCATCTGCCTGCCTCCCCTCCCGTCTCCCTGCCGCGATTGGACTCTTCCCATGGGTGTCGCCTTCATCTTTCAGATTTCCCACCTCTTCAAGAAGTTCGGGCAGCGGGAGTTGCTGAAGGACATCAATCTCGCCTTCTATCCCGGCGCTAAGATCGGGCTCTTGGGCCGCAACGGCGCGGGAAAGAGCACGCTCCTGAAGATCATGGCGGGCATCGACAAGGACTACGAAGGCGAGGCCCGGCTGGCCGAGAGCTACACCGTCGGCTACCTGGAGCAGGAACCGAAACTCAACCCCGCAAAGACGGTCTTCGAGAACGTGATGGATGCGGTCGGCCATTCCCGGGGCGTGCTACGCCGCTTCGAGGAAATCAACGCCCGGCTCGGAGAGCCGCTCGAGACGGAGGACATGGAGAAGTTGCTGGCGGAACAGGCGGCCGTCCAGGACGAGATCGACGCCAAGAACCTCTGGGATCTCGACCGGCAGATCGAGATCGCTATGGACGCCATGAACCTGCCGCCGGCCGACTGGGGCGTGACGACGCTTTCGGGCGGTGAACGGCGCCGGGTGGCCCTCTGCAGGCTGCTGCTGGAGAAGCCCGACCTCTTGCTGCTCGACGAGCCGACGAATCACCTCGACGCCGAGAGCGTCGACTGGCTGGAGCGGCACCTCGCCGAGTATCCGGGCACGGTCGTGGCCGTGACCCACGACCGCTACTTCCTCGACAACGTCGCCAAGTGGATCCTCGAGGTGGACCACGGCCGCGGCATGCCGTTCGAGGGCAACTACTCGGCCTGGCTCGAGCAGAAGAAGGGCCGGCTGGAACGTGAGGAGAAACAGGCCAGCGCCCGCCAAAAGACCCTCGACAAGGAACTCGAGTGGGTGCGGATGTCACCCAAGGCCCGCCAGGCCAAGAGCAAAGCCCGCATGGCCGCCTACGAAAAACTGGCGGCCGAGCAGGCCGCCGTGCGGGAGCAGGACATCGAGATCTTCATCCCGGCCAGCCGACCCCTCGGGGACCAGGTGATCGAGGCCGAGAATATTTCTAAGGCGTTCGACGACAAGCTGCTGTTCGAGAACCTCTCCTTCCGGCTGCCACCGGGAGGTATCGTGGGCATCATCGGTCCCAACGGGGCCGGGAAGACGACGCTCTTCCGGATGCTCATCGGCCAGGAGAAGCCCGACTCCGGTACGATCAAGGTGGGGGCCACGGTCGACATCGGCTACGTCGACCAATCCCGCGACGCCCTGGATCCCCAGAAGACCGTGTTTGAGGAGATTTCCGGAGGCCACGACACGATCGAGTTGGGCAAGCGGACGGTCAATGCCCGCAGCTACGTCGCCAAGTTCAACTTCATGGGTCCGGATCAGCAGAAGAAGGTGGGCACGCTCTCGGGGGGCGAGCGGAACCGCGTGCATCTCGCCACGCTGCTCCGAGGCGGGGCCAATGTCCTGCTGCTCGACGAGCCGACCAACGACCTCGACGTCGACACGCTGCGGTCGCTCGAGGAGGGGATCACGCACTTCGCCGGCAGCGTGGTGGTGATCACGCACGACCGCTGGTTCCTCGACCGCCTGGCGACCCACATCATCGCCTTCGAGGGGGACGGCTACGTCCATGTCTGCGAGGGCAACTTCGAGGTCTACGAGCGAAGCCGCAAGGAGCGGCTCGGGCTGGCAGCGGACGAGCCGCATCGGTTCCGCTACAAGAAGCTGCAGCACTGACTACACGGCTCGCTGCCATCCATGGCCCGCGAAGCCTTGGGCGGTCGGAGGGCACGCCCAGGGTGCCCTCGACCGCCACGCCGGGCGTCCGGCCAGCCAGCCTTCCCACGGCCAGCCACGGCCTGGGGGGTGAAGAACGTGCCTTCGAGCCGGCGGGCCCCTGGGATGACGAGCGTCGGCGGCCCTGAGGCCCCGATCGTCCTCGCCCAGAGAACTGCACGGTTGTGCGCTGCCATTTTGGACCGCCACGACACGGTCCCCGCGTCGCCGTTTTCGACCGCCGTCAACATCGACAGCATCCAGTCGCACCCTCACCTGTTCGTTGCGTTCGTTGATCCCGGTGACCGTGTCACCGTCGTGGACGCTGGTCACCTTCAGAGTGAGCCGGGCCTCAGTTGCGGGTGAGGCGGCGAAGGCTGGGGCGGCGAGGAGGAGAACAACAGGGCAGGGCTTCATTTATTCACGACCGTCGAGCCTTGGCTCAGCGGCTGTTGTCTCCTGACTCGTGGTATGCGGCCATGTGCATGACCTCATCGCCAGACGGAAGCAACTCAGTGCTTTCCCCGATTCGCTACTTCTTCTCGTGGAATACGAACGGCTGATTGGCCAGCGATGCACAAAGCGAGGCAGGCATCCAGTAAGCCACCAGCCAGCACCGGTCTCCGATCCACCGGGGTGAAGCTGAACCCACACCTGCTTTACCCGGACCTCATTCCGTATTGCAGACAACTCACCACGGTCGGCCTCTTCAACAATCCTCATCGCTTCCCGTACCACGGCGAAATACAGACGGGTCGTGATTGGCTGGAAGCCGCTGGCTCAGGTACCGCTTCGCAGCATCAGCGAGTCGGTCATAGAAGGCTTCCTTGTTGCTGTAGTCGATTGACCTGCCCCCATGAATGGAACCAGCGTCTCTCACCAGGGTAGACCTGCCAAGGGATCGCCCCTGTCCGCTTGCTGAGGCGCAGCCGAAGCGAGCGGACAGGGGCAACGCGACTCCGGGGCCGGGGGTCGGTATCCCCACGAGCTGACCAAAGACTTCGTGGTCCAGCAACTCGTCTCGCAGTTTGCCATTGAAGCTCTCCACGAAGCCGTTCTCCCATGGCGATCCCGGCTCGATGTAGAGCGTCTTAACCCCAACCCGCTCGAGCCAGTCGCGAACCCACGGCGGTACCCGTACCGCCCATACTCGCTGGCCATCCGGACGATCCGCTTCACGAGCCGTGGCTCGTCGTCGGCAACGCTTGCCTTGCAGCGCTGAGTGTGCCTGGCCTGCCCCAGCACTCGACACGCCCGGCGTTCGGTCACCTCATCGCGGCCGAGCATGTCACGCACATGATCGACCGCCTGGCGTTGCTTCGCCGGGCTCAGAAGTTTCCCGAGGCTGCCTCCCGAAGGATCGCCTTGTCGAGCTCAGCGTTCGCCAGGAGCCGCTTCAGCCGAACGTTCTCCTTCTCGAGATCCTTCAAACGCTTCGCCTGATCCGTCCGCAGCCTGCCGTACTCCCGCTTCCACCGGTAGTACGTCTGCTCGGTCACGCCAAGCTTTCGGACCACCTCGGGCACCGTCTTCCCTTGAGCCAACCCAACCTCAGCCTCGCGGCGCTTCCCGATGATCTGCTCAGCAGTGAACTTCTTCTCTCGTGGCATCTCTTACCCTCCCTTCGTTTGTGCCACCAGAGATTCTCTCTCTGAAAGTGGCGACGTTTAAGGGGGGCAGGTCATGGCCTTGGTCGCGGTCGTAGGCCTCGCGAACTCGCTTTCTTATCCTCTCGAGGAATTCGTCAAGGCATTTGACCTGCCCCGCGGTGTGGTTGGAATTGCGGTCGCCATTGGGTGCTCCTCCCCGAGACGTGGGCGGCGATCCGGGTGGCCCACGCCAACCGACTGCAGAGCAGCATGAACCTCACGCTCGGCTCGGCGCTCGCCACGATCGGCCTCACCGTGCCGGTCGTCGTGGTCTGCGGCACCGCCTACGACTTCCCGCCCGTGCTTGGGCTCGACCCGAAGGAGATCGTGCTCCTCGCCACGGCCCTGGTCGTGAGCGTGGTCACGCTCGGCACCGGCCGCACGTCAATGATGCAGGGCGCCGTGCACCTCGTGCTCTTCGCGAACTACCTGTTTCTGGCCTGCGTGCCTTGAGTTCTCATGGTCTTTTGCCACCGCGCCGTATGCTGTGCTCGGGACGATCCTTATTATCCGGAGCTTTTCCCATGGCTGATAAACACCCCAACAACTGGCCGGACCTTCTGATCGGCCTCTACGACAATCTCACAAGACGGCGTGCCGAGATCGCTTACCAATTCGAAGACATGCACATCAAGATCCCGAGCGGCACCGGGCCGGCGGCGGAGCACGCGGAATGGGTCCTGCAAGGGACGCTTACGATTCGCACCCGCGACATGGGTTCCTCCCCAAACTGATCGTGGCCGGGCGACTTGCCGGAAGCGTGGATGGTCGCCCGGTCGTGATCGATGCGGATGGAATGGGGTTCACGGTTTCTTTTGCCATGCTTCGCACCGCGTGGCGTGCGCGGCGATCGGTAGCAGCCCTGCTGCCACTGCTCGCCGTGGCAAAACGTCTCGATGTTCCCGTGCGGTTGAACGTGGCAGGGCTCGCGTCGCTGGAGGTGCTCCCCGTGCCGAGCATGCTTCTCCGCATCGTCGCACCCCGCCTCGCGTCGCTCGCCTGACGGAGA
>VGYP01000166.1 GCA_016872955.1 Planctomycetota bacterium | reverse complement strand
CGCGGCCCGCGGAAGAGGAGCGTGTGGCGCCGCCCCCTCCGTTGCCGCCGCTGACGGGGGCACGCGCATGAGCAACGAGGCGGGATGGCTCGATGAGTTGACCGTCCAGTTCGAGCCGGTCGGTTCGTGGGCCTTGGTCGCCGCGGCGGCGGTCGCATTGGCGGTGGTGCTGGTGGCCGTGCCTCCCGACCGGACCCGGCTCGGCACGGGCCGGCGGCTAACGCTGGTCGGCCTGCGGCTGGCCGCCTTCCTGGCCCTCGTGGGCTGCATGCTCCGCCCCACGCTCGTGTCGTCTCGCAAGTCGCGGCAGAAGGCGACGGTGATCCTGTTGGCCGACTCCTCGGAGAGCATGACGGTGGCCGACGCCGCCGGGGGGCGAACCCGCTGGGACGCGCTCGTCGAGTCGCTCGCGGCGGCGCGGCCCGCCGCCGCCGCCCTGATCGAGCGGGGCGATATCGAGATTTCAGCCTGGACGTTTGACCGCGAACTGCATCCCCTGGCGGCTCGGGGCGACGACCCGTTTCCCTTGGCCGCGTGGGCCGATGCCGCGACCGCCGACGAGACCGCCATCGGATCAGCGGTCGACGAATCGCTGCGAGCGGTCAGGGGACGGCGACTGGCCGGCGTGATCGTGGTCAGCGACGGCGCCCAGCACGCCTACGCACCCCGCGACCTTCCGCCCCAGTCGGCGGCTCGCAACGTGGCCGACGCCGGCGCGGCCCTGTGGAGCGTCACCTTCGGCCAGCAGCGCGGGGGCGGGCAAGGCCGCGATGCGGCGGTGGTGAACTTGGCCGTGGCGGAGACGGTCTATCTCGAGAACATGCTCGAGGTGGCGGGGCGGGTGCGGCTGGAGGGGCTCGCGGGCCGTCCCGCCACGGTCACGCTGCTCGCCGAAGACGAGACGGGCGGTATGGAAGAGGTGGCCCGGACGACCGTGCAGACGGCCGGTGAGGCGGGAGAGGAGCCGGTCCGGCTGTCGTGGACGCCCACGCGTCTCGGAGAGCGGAAGCTGACGTTGCGGGTCGAGCCGCAGGAAGGCGAGGTCGTGGTCACCAACAATCAGCTCTCCAGTTTCGTGACGGTCGTCGATGGCGGCCTGAAGGTGCTCTACCTCGAGGGGGCCCTGCGGGTCGAACAACGCTTCCTGCGACGCATCCTCGCCGCCAGTCCCGACATGCAGGTCGACTTCCGCTGGATCAGCTCCATCCGTCGCGACCGGTGGCCCGTGGACGTATCACGCGATCTCGGCACGCCGCACGCCGTCTACCTGATTGGGGACCTCGACTCGGCCGCGATCCGCGCAGAAGACCTGCGGACGATCCTGCGCCGCGTGGAGGACGGGGCGGGCATCGGGCTGCTCGGCGGCTTCCATGCCTTCGAGGCCGGCGGCTGGGCCACGTCGCAACTCGGTCCCCTCGTGCCCTTCCGGCCCGACCGGCTCGCACGACAGCCCTTCGGCGAGCCGATCCGCGAGGACCTCCACCTCCGCGGCCCCTTGCGAATGAAGCCCGACCGCCGCTTCGGGGACATCTCCATCCTCCGGCTCGGCGACGACGCGGCGGCCGCACGACAGACCTGGGAAAGGCTGCCGCCGCTGGCCGGAGCGAACCGGCTGGGCACCCTGAAGGAGACGGCCAAGCCGCTGGCGGTCACGGGCGACGGGGAGCCGCTGCTGGTGGCCGGCGAGTATGGCGGCGGTCGGGTTCTCGCCTTCGCGGCGGATTCGACCTGGCGCTGGGCGATGCAGGGTGCGGCCGAGCAGCACCGCCGCTTCTGGCGGCAGTTCGTGCTCTGGCTGGCCCGCCGCGACGGCCCCGAGAACGACAGCGTCTGGCTGCGGCTTGCGCTGCGGCGGATTCCACCGGGCACGCCGCTGGAGTTCGATGCCGGCCTCGCCGGGACCGAGGGGGGGAACCGCACCGACGCCCGTCTCGAGGCGTCCGTCATCTCCCCGACCGGCCAGCAGCGAACGGTGCGCGTACTGCCCGCGGGGGAGACCTTCTCGGGCACGGTCGCGGGCTGCACCGAGCCGGGCGACTGGAAGCTCGTGGTGCGGGCTCGTCGGCCGGACGGCGGCGAGCCGCTGGAGAAGTCCGCGCGATTCACGGTGTCGAGCCAGGATCTCGAACTCGCCAATCCGCGGGCCAATCCGCTGCTGATGCGGCAACTGGCCGAGACCACCAGCGGCGGCCCGCGGCTGCCCGAGGAACTGCCGGGCATCTTCGCCGAGATCGCGGAGCGGCCGGCCGTCTACGAGAGCCGCGAGCAGTGGTCCGCGCGGCCCTGGGACACCTGGCCGATGGTGCTGCTGCTGGCCGGCTGCCAGATCGCTGAGTGGTATCTGCGGAAGAACTGGGGGCTCGTGTAGCGAGCCACGACGATCCAGCCAGGCCGCGGGGCCGGCCGTGATGGCGGGCACGGCCGCCCCCTCCGACCCAGGAGGCCGGGGTGGCAGAGTCTCACAAAGCGGGGCTGCGCACCGGGATTCCCGGCTTTTGTGGGGCCGCCGTCCCTGCTACCCTCCCCGCCCCTCTGTGTTGCCCGGGAAGGGTCCCGGAGCCCCCCGCATGACCAAGCGCCGGCCCATCCGCGACAAACTGCTGCTCGGCGGCCTCCTGGTCGGCGTGATGGTGGCGGTGCTCTCGGCCAGCAGTTTTCTGGGCGTCTACTCGTACCGGCGGCTCGTGCGGGCCCTTTCCAGCCGTGCGGCCGAACTGCCGCTGGCCGCTGAACTCGACGCCCGCGTCGCCACCCTGCGGCTGTCGCACGCCCGTGCGCTGGCCACCGACGAGGCGGTCGATCGCGTGCTCGTCGACGTGCGGTCCACCGCCGAGGCGCTGGCGGTCTACCAGGGGGAGGTGGAGGCGGGCGAACTCGACGACGTGCCATTCGCGGACCGGACGCGGGAGCGGGACACCGCGCGGCGGATCGCCGAGCGGGTCGCGGCCGTCGAGGCCACGCTCGTCCCCGCAGCCGGGCTACCCAACGCGTTGGGCGTCTTCGGTCATGCCGCGCTCATCCAGGCCGGACCGCAGTTGGAGCAACTCGCCGGCCTAACGGCGGAACTGCCGACGTTCCTCCAGCAGCGGCTGCACGACCTGGCCCACGAGGTGCGGGGTCGCTACCGCACGCTGATCGTGGCGACCTGGGCCGCTGCCTCGGCCGCCGCCATCCTGCTGGCCGCTATCGGCGTGCTCACCTACCGCTGGGTGTTCCGGCCGCTTCGCCTGCTGGGACACGGCTCGCGACGCGTGGCCGGCGGCGACTTCGACTACCGGCTGCGGCTCGACACGCGGGACGAGATGGCCGAACTCGCCGACGCGCTCAACGACATGACGGAGCGGTTCCGCGAGATCCGCGACTGCCTCGACCGCCAGGTGCAGGCCCGCACCCGGGAGGTGATCCGCAGCGAGCAGCTGGCGAGCGTCGGATTCCTGGCGGCGGGCGTGGCCCACGAGATCAACAACCCGCTGGCCTCGATCGCGATGTGTGCCGAGTCGCTGGAGAGCCGCATCGACACGATGGCTCCCGATGCCACCGAGGCGCAGGTCACCCGGCGCTACCTGTCGCTGATCCAGAACGAGGCCTTTCGCTGCAAGGGGATCACCGAGAAACTGCTCGACTTTTCCCGGCTCGGGGAGGTGAAGCGGCAGGCGACCGCCCTGGCGGCGCTCGTCCACGACGTGGCCGACATGCTCCGTCACGTGGGCCGCTTCGCCGGCCGGGCGATCGAGATCGAGGAGGGCGTCGACGTGCTCGTGATGGTCAATCCCCAGGAGATCAAGCAGGTGGTCCTCAACCTGCTGGTCAACGCCCTCGACTCCATCGACGAGCATGGCAAGGTGAGCGTGGTCGCCCGTCGCAGCGGCGGGGCGGGGATGCTCACCTTCAGCGACGACGGCTGCGGGATGACGCCCGAGGTGCTCGACCACCTGTTCGAGCCCTTCTTCACCAGGCGAAAGTCGGGCCAGGGCACCGGCCTTGGCCTGTCGATCGTACAGCGGATCATCACCGACCACGGCGGCCGGATCGAGGCCTCTAGCGAGGGCCCTGGCCGGGGCTCGACCTTCCGCGTCACGCTGCCGCTGGCCCAGATCGGGGCGCTGCCAGGTGATCCGCCGGCCACCCCGCTCGAGCGGGCCGCCTGAACGACATTTCGGAGACCGAGACGTGAAACCCAAACGCGCGATGCGAGTCCTGTTCGCCGACGATGAGCCCTCGATCCAGGAGCTGATGCGGATCGAGCTGTCCCGGCTCGGCCACGAGGCCACGGTCTGCCCGGACGGCCGCACCGCCCTGGCAGCGCTCGACCTCACCGCCTACGACTGCGTGGTGGTTGATCTCGACATGCCGGGCGTCGGAGGCATGGAGGTGATCGCCCGCGTTCGCGAGACCGCCCCCGACACCGAGACGGTGATCATCACCGGCAAGTCGTCGGTGGAGACGGCCATCGAGGCCGTCCGGCAGGACGTCTTCGAATACCTCACCAAGCCCTGTCGGTTGGCCGAGATCCAGGCGGTGCTTGAGCGGGTCCGCAAGAAGCGGGAGCTGACCAGCCGCCTGCGGGCGTTGGAACGCCGCGTGCGGCGGGCCGAGGGCGGCACGCACCTCGTGGGCGGCTCCGCCGCGCTGGCCCAGGTGCGGCGGCTCGTGGAGCGAGTCGCCGGCAGCGAGGCCGCGGTGCTCGTCCGGGGCGAGACGGGCACGGGCAAGGAACTCGTGGCCCGGGCGCTGCACGAGGGAAGCAGTCGTGCCGGCGGCCCCCTGGTGGCGGTCAACTGCGGTGCGCTGCCCGAGCACCTCGTGGAGAGCGAGTTGTTCGGCCACCGCAAGGGTGCTTTCACCGGCGCTGACGAACATCGGGCAGGCCTGTTCGAGGTAGCCGACGGGGGCACGCTGTTCCTCGACGAGATCGGGGAACTGCCCCGGTCGTTGCAGTCGCGGCTGCTGCGGGTGCTGGAGAGCGGCGAGATACGTCGTGTCGGCGACAACGTGTCGATCACCGTGGACGTGCGGCTGGTCTGCGCCACGCACCGCAACCTCGAGGAGATGGTGCGGGCCGGAGAGTTTCGTGACGACCTGCTGTTCCGAATCAACACCTTCGAGATCATCGTGCCGCCACTCCGCGAACGCCGCGATGACATTCCGGCGCTGGTCGATCATCTCGTCCGTCGGGCCAGGCCCCAACTGCCGCCGCGGGCGGAGGTGATCAACGCCGCGGTGCTGGCCGCCCTGACGAGCCACGACTGGCCGGGGAACGTCCGCGAGCTTGCCAATGTCGTCGAGCACGCCCTGGTGCTCTGCGACGAACTGCCGCTCTCGACGGCCCATCTCCCCGGCCGCCTGGCCGCGCTGCAGCCCACGACTCCGCGACCCGCGGTGGCGGTCGGCATCCTGCCGGCCCCGGCGCCGGCGTTGCGGCCCCGGACGCTGCGCGAGATGGAGATCGAGGCCATCCTCGAGGGTTTGGCCCGCAACGACGGGAACAAGCCGCGGACCGCCGACGAACTCGGCATCAGCCTCAAGACGCTCTACAACAAGCTGCACCAACTTCAAGAAGCGGCTCTCGAAAGGCCGGCCTGACGGCACGGCTACATCTTGCGGACAACGCCGACGAGCACGCCGAGCACCTTGGCGTTGCGGACGTAGATCGGCTTCATCGCGGCATTGGCCGGCTGGAGCCGAATCCGGTCCTTCTCCGGGAACCAGTGCTTGAGCGTAGCTTCGCCATCCTCGGTGCGGGCGACGACGATGTCGCCCGCGCGGGCCGTCTTGCATTCCTTGATCACGACCCAGTCACCGTCGGCGATCTGGGCGTCGATCATCGAATCCCCCATCACCTTCAGCACGAAATGGTTGTCGTGATAGAAGAGATCCTCGAACGTGATCCGCTCGGTCTGCTCGTCGGCCACCCGCAGCGTGCCGGCGGCGACGTAGCCGGCCATCTGCAAGCCCCGCAAGTGGGCCGGTTCGGTCACCAATTCGATGGCCCGGGACATGTTTTTGCCCCGGGAAATCAGCCCCTTTCGTTCGAGGGCCTTGAGGTGGCAGACGACGCCGTTGGGTGAGCGAATCTTGAACGCCTGGCCGATCTCGCGAACCGTAGGCCCGAAGCCCCGGGAGTGAATCTTGTCACGGATGAACGCGTAGATCTCCATCTGCCGCTCCGTCGGCAAGTCGCCCTGATCCTCGTCGGTCGTCAGCTGGAGCGACAGCGGATGGGGCCTGGACGGGGCGATCTTGCGGCGTGGGCGGGCCGATGCAACTAGCCGGGATTTGCCGGTGCGGAGGGCGGTCGTCTTGCGCTTCGACATCGGTGTCTGGCGGCCAGGGCCGCGTCCTTGGGGGCGAGAGGGGAGATCGACCGGTGAGTGAACGCGAGTATCTTACTATACGGTCGTTCATTTGCAACCCCCGACTGCAGCATTTTGCCAATGGTTTGCGAACGCGTAGATTGGGTGGACTGTGCCCCGGAGTCGCCGATCATGACACG
>VGYP01000165.1 GCA_016872955.1 Planctomycetota bacterium | reverse complement strand
GACCCGTGGCCCCCAGTGCGGCGAGATTCGCGTCCAGAGCCCGCTCCAGGGAGGCGATGTCACGGGTGGCCCCGACCACGCCGACGAGCAGCTCCGTCTGCCGATCGAGCGTCTCCTGGTGCCGCCCCAGTCCGTGGATCGCGGTGGCGAGCGACTCGGCCGCCACCGTCCAACGATCCTCGCGCCGGGCGGCTGCCTCGCCGTGCGCCGCGGCGAGCGCTTCCGCCCAGCTGCCCAGGCTGCGATCGAGCGCGGCCGACAAGCACCGCGAGAATGATTCGCTTCCCTGGCTGACCAGCTGCCGAATGCCATCGGCGGCGGTCCGCTCCAGCGAACGCCAGGCCTGCTCCTGCGACTCGAGCAGACGGGCGGCACCACGATTGACGGTCTCGCCGATCCGGGCCACCGCGAGGGCGGCCCCCTCCTCGGCACCGACCACCTGAAAGCGGCCCGCCAGCACCGTCCAGGCCGCGGCATCGACGCGGCCGAGCAACTGCTGCTCCGAGCGGTCGATCACGTACTGCAGGAACATCAGCACCATCGACAGTGCCAGGGCGGTAGCGGTCGTGTCGAATGCCGTCCCGAGCCCGGCGACCACGCCGGAGATGTTCTCGAGTTGCGTCGGCGAGAGACTTGCGATCGCGACGGTGATGCCGATCACCGTGCCGAGAAAGCCCATGATCGGAATGGCCCAGATCACGAACCGCACCAGGCCGTACCCCTGCGCAGCGCGGGCGTTGTCCAGATCGCCGAGATACTTGAGGTGGTCCTCCAGCCCGTCCGCCGAGCCGGTGCGGACGACGAGGTCGAGGGCTTCCCGGAGCCGCCGCGGCAGATAGGCGTCATCCGCCGGCAACGAGGCCAACAGATCCGTCGCCGCGGCCGGGTCGTCGCCCCCGGGCGTGACCGGTGCCAGCAGGGGCTGACGCTCGAGCCTCCGCTGCCGGGAAAGGTCGAGCCACCGGATGGCGAGGGCCGCTAACCCGACCGCGAACAACGCCACCTCGACGTACTCGACCCAGTGGCCCGCCATGTAGCGAATCACGTTGGGATCGGTGATCAGACCGCCGTGGATGAGCGAGAAGAACGCGAACGCCAGCGCACCGCCCCAGAGCAGGGGGGACTGCAGCAGAATCCCGGAGAATGCGTGAAGCTTGGACACCGGCGATGACCTCCAGAGGCCAGACAGCGTGACCCGATCCACGACGCGCGGACCGACCCGTCGTCTCCATCGGTACGTCTTGCCTGACCGATTGAACAGAAACATCCGGCAGGGTGAAACGCCGAGCCGGACCCCGCCGTCCCGGCAAGCAGGGCAAGCGGCGCAAGTCCACCGAGGCCTCGGTGGACTTGTGGCTGCCGGTGTCAGGCGATATCGTCCAGACCCGGGCCGTGCTCCCCTGCACGGGCGGGCTCAGAGGCGTTCTTTATGCCCTCGTTCGGCGTCGCTCCTTCCGCCAGCCGTCGCTGGGCGGTGCCCCTGGTGCTGCTGGGCGTGGCCGCACTCTGGCAGGGCGGCCAACTTGCGGCGGAACGGATGACCGTGCCAGCCGGACAGGGGCTCTGGATTTCCGAGAGCCGCCTGGACGACGGCCGCCGGCTCCTGATCCTCGTCGAACCGGCCAGCCGGCATGCCGCCATCTACCACGTTGATGCGGCGACGGGCACGCTCGCACTCAAGAGCACCCGAGACGTCACCTGGGACCTGATGGTCGGCGATTTCAACGCCCAAGAGCCCCGCCCCGCCGTGCTGCAGAAGATGCTGCAGACCCCGGCCGCCCCTCCGGCCCGCTGAGCGACCGGGAAGAGTCGTGGCAGACGCCCCCGCAGGCTTCCGCCAGCCCCGCGGTCGGGCTATGCCGGCCCTTCCGGCCATGCTGACGCTGGCGGTTATGGGTACAATCCGCTGGTGCGGCGGGTCGATGTCTCACCGGATATCGAGCCCCGCCGTCACGGTGTGGCCTGACGCTAGCAGGTAGCCATGGCAGGAAAGTTCCTCTCGGTCGAAGAAGCCGCCCGCCGGCTCGGCGTGAGCGTTGAAGAAATCAACAGGCTCGTCGACCGCAAGGAACTCTTTCCGATGCGGGACGGCGCGACGATCAAGTTCAAGGCGGACGACATCGAAAGGTTCGCCGCCGACCTGGGGGTCGGTTCCACCGACGACGAGGATGACCTCACGCTCGACTTGTCGCTCAAGAAGTCGGGACTCGAGGGGGTGCTGCCCGACTCCGGACTAAGCGGTGGCAAACTGGTGGTCGACGACGGCGGGGACGAGGAATCGATCTTCGCGTCGCAAGAGGGTTCAGCTGTGTCGCCGACCGGGTCGCTGACCGTCGTGCGCGGCGGCGCTCCCAAACCGACGTCGGGCGTCTTCGAGACCGACGACCTCGCCCTGGAGTCGATCGTCTCGGCCTCGTCACCCTCGCTCGCCGTCGGCGAAGGCCTCCAGTCGGGCACCGACGGCTCGGGCACGATAGCCATCGATCTCGGTGATCTGGGAGCCGGCTCCCTGGCAGGCTCGCTGGCCGGTGCCCTCGACAGCGGTCTGTCGCTCGAGGAAACGTTGGACATTTCGGGCGTCGACCTCGACAAGAGCGGCGTGGCCGGCAGCGTCGCGGGGTCAGGCGTCGGCGACTCATTGGCCGGTTCGCTCGCCGGGGACGCCTTCGATCTCGGGGCCGGACTTGTCGAGGAAGAGAGCGCCTCGGTCGTGATCCCCACCGAGGAAAGCGGTGACTCGAGCTTCTTCCCTGATGCGATGGACGACTCCGCATCCGTGTCGTTCGACGGCTCCGGAATCTCTTCGGGCGTGTCGATGACCGACCTGTCGGGCATCGATCTCGTTCCGGCTGCATCGGCCTTCACGGTCTGGCAGGTCGTCGGCCTGATCTGCTGCACCGTGCTGATGTTCGTGGGCGGACTGGTGGTCTTCGACGTGCTGACCACCCTCTGGAGCCCGCAATCGAGCCCCGTGTCGAGCCCGCTGCTCAACGGCCTCGCCAAGACCTTCGGCTGGCGGTAGATCGCACCCGCGACCGCCGCGGCCAGGCTGGCCGTTGCCCCTATAATGGGCTTTTGAGCGGGTCGCGGGCCGCAGTGGTCCCTGCGGCCGGGGCCCGCCGATTCCAGCGTCAAAAAGTGACTCGCATCCCTCCGTCCGTCTCACACCCTCGCCACCGGTCCATTGCCGCGCCTCCATCGTGGCCACTGCTCGCTCCCTGGCTGCTCGTTGGCTGCGCGGACCCGGCGGTGATCCGTCCGGGAGACGTCCGGACCTATGTCGTTCCCCGCGAGACGGTAGCCAACGCCGTGCGTTCGGCGGAGCCGACCAGGCCGGCCCGTCCGCCGCTTCGCTACGAGGCGCCGGCCGGTTGGACGGACCGGGGAAGTTCCGGGATGCGGCTGGCCACCTTGGAGATCGGCGGCCAGGGATCGGGCCACGAAGTTACGGTCATCCCCGCCGCGGGCAGCCTCGAGGCCAATGTGGCCCGGTGGCTCGGTCAACTAGACCCCGCCGCGTCGCCCGAGGTCCTGGCCGAACGGGCTGCGGCCGCCCTCGGTTCCGCCGACACGGTCGACGTCGATGGCGTGAAGGCGACGGTGGTCGCCCTGCTGGGCGACCACGACGCGTCCCCAAGCGCTGAAGCGATCCTGGCCGCCGTCATCCCGACCGACGACTCCTCGGCCCTGTTCGTGAAGTTCAAGGGGCCGGCGGTGGTCGCCAGACAGGAGCGGAGCGCTTTCGTCCGCTTCGTATCGACCATCCGCTGGAATTGAGTCCGGGAAGGAACCACGCCATGGCCTCCGGCAGCCTGCCGCTCGCGAACATCGATGACACCCTCCGGTCTTCACCGGGCGAGATCGCAGCAGCCCGAGCTTCGTGGGGGCTGCTCCGGGCGGTCGGTTCGCTGAAGATCACCGTGGTGATGTTCCTGGCAGCCGTGTTCCTGCTCTTCGTCGGCACCCTTGCCCAGGACGAGAAGAATCTGCCGGAGGTCAAGGCCGAATACTTCAACTCCTGGATCGCGCGGATGCCTCTCTCCGATTTTTTTCCCGTCACGGTGTTCGGGGGGTCAACGCTGTCCGGCTGGTTTCCATTCCCCGGCGGTGCGACGATCGGGCTGGTGCTGCTGGTCAACCTGATCGCGGCCAAGGCGACCCGCTTCCACGTCGCCGCCCAGGGCCAGCGGCTCCTCTGGGGCACGGTGGTCTCGCTGCTCGGCGGCCTGCTGACCCTGGGGGTGATTCTCGGCGGACACAGGGCCGACGGCCTGCAGGGACGTCCGCCGTTCGACTATGCCGTCGTCTGGGGGATGATGCAGGCCGGCGGGGTGGTGCTGGCGGTCGGCCTCGCCGGCGGGGCCTTCCTGGCCCGCTCGCGGCTGGTGCGGCAGGTGGCGGCGACGGTTGCCGCCATGGTCGCGGCCGGCGTGTTGTTGCCGGTGATCGGAGGGGACGCCTGGCGGATGAACGAGCCCGGCCTTCGCATCATGTGGCAGTTGGTCCAGTCGAGCGTGGCGTCGCTCGTGCTGCTCGTCGGCCTCGTGATGGTGTTCGGGCCACGGGGCGGCAACGTGCTGATCCACGTTGCCGTGGGCCTGCTGATGGTCGGCCAGTTCGTCTTCGGGGATCGCCAGATCGAGGAACGGATGACGATCGTCGAGGGGCGACGGACCAACGTGGCCTGCCGCACCGACGAGGTGGAACTCGCGATCATCGAGACGGTCGGTGACGAGGATCGCGTCACCGGCCTCTCCGATCGCCTCCTGAAGGCCAGGTCCGGTGGCCCGCCGATCACTACGGACGGCCTGCCCTTCGAGATTGAGGTCGTCGACTATTTCCCGAACTCGACGGTGGTCCGAGTGGGGCCGGCGGCGCGAAATCGGGCAACCAGCGGCCTGGGTGAACAGTGGCTGGCGGCTGGCCGCCCACCGGAGGGGGGAGCCTCCTCCCGCACGAACATCGCCTCGGCCTACGTGAAGCTGCTGGAGCGATCCAGCGGCCGCGACCTGGGCACTTATCTGGTCAGCCAGTTCCTCGGCGACCAGTCTCAACTTTTCGGCGGCGGCGAGGCCGATCAGTGCGACACGCTCCGGGCCGACGACCGCGACTGGAGGCTGCAACTGCGGTTTCGCCGGGAATACAAGCCCTACACGCTCCAACTCGACGACGTGCGGCGAATCAACTACTCCGCCAGCGAGACCCCACGAGATTATTCCTCCTACGTGACCTTCACCGACGCGGCCACGGGCGGGACGCAGCAGGGACGAATCTGGATGAACAACCCGGTCCGCTATCGCGGAGAGACTTTTTACCAGAGCAGCTATTCCGAAGTCGACCTGGGGGATGGCAAGCGGGCCGAAATGACGGGCTTGCAGGTGGTCGAGAACGCGGGCTGGCTTGTGCCCTACGTCGCCTGCGTGCTCGCCTTCTGGGGCATGCTCGTCCACTTCGGAGGCACCTTCCTTCGCTATGCCGATCGACGCGACCGTGAGATGATTCGCACCACTCGGGACACGGCGGACGTGCCGAATCGGCGCCGGCCGACACCGCCGCCGGTGAGCGTGGCCCTCGAGCCGCGGCGGGCCGTGCTGCCGATGGCCGCGCTGGCCGTCGTGGCGATCCTGGCGGTCATCGCCGCGCGGTCGCCTTCACGCGGACCGGATGTCGGCTGGGCCACCGCCGGGCGGTTGCCCGTGCTGCACGAGGGTCGGATCAAGCCACTCGACACCGTCGCCCGCAACACGCTGCAGCTGCTCGGCAATCGCACGAGCGTGACGATGCCGGTCGGCGGCACGGCGAGCGGAGACGATCCCACCGGCCGGATCAGCGGCACGCAATGGCTGCTCGCGCTGATGTCGGGCAGCGACTGGCCGACCCGGGCACCCGTGTTCCGCGTCGATGCCAAGGAAGTAGTCGACCTATTCGATCTCACCAGGCGACCAGGCCACCGCTATTCCTTCACCGAGCTGGAGCCTGGGCGGCTAGCGCTGCGACAGCAGGTGCAACGAATCCGCAACGTGCCGGCCGAGGAGCAGTCGTTCGGCGATCGCAAACTCCTCGAGCTCGAACAGAAACTGATGGCTTTCGATCTGGTGCGGTTCGCCTATCAGGCACCCACCATGCCGTCGGTGGAGGGGGACGACGAATCAGCTCGCAAGGCGTATCTCGACGAGGTCATGCGGATGATGCAGGCCGCCCGGCTCGTCGAGGAGAATCATCCGCTCGCGGCGATTCCCACGGTCGGCCGATCCACGCCGGCCACCGCTGGAGAACCGGCCGAAGAATGGCGGGCGCTCCAGCCGGCCCTCGTCGACGCCTTCGTGGCGAAGATGCTCGCGGGCCGCCCTGGCCAGCCGCCGTACCGCCCCAATCCGGCGATCCTGCCGTTCACCGAGCTCCTGGAAGCTGCCGGCGGCGGTGACGTCGCGTCGGCGGTCTCAGCCTACCGAACCGCGGCGGGCGGGGCGCGGGCCTTCCGTACCGCGGAGGCGAA
>VGYP01000164.1 GCA_016872955.1 Planctomycetota bacterium | reverse complement strand
ACCGGTCAGGCCGCCCGGGAGGCCGGGCCCGTCGTCTTTCGTCGCGACACGGTCGCGTCGCTGGCCATCCTCCTGGCTGCTGCAGCGATCGTCGTGATGCGAATGCTCGCGTGTCGCAGCGTACCGGCCGCGATCGCCGCCGGCGGCGGCGCGGCCCTGGTGGCGTTGTGGTGCGGCGGCCCCTGGGACGCGCTGGCGCGGGCCACGCTCTGGGGTGGCGTGGTGGGCACCTGGGCCGGCGCGGGGCGGGGCCGGGCGTGTGGTGCGGGGGCGGTCTGCGCGGCGCTGGCGTACGGCCTGGCGGCGACGCCGGTCGCCGCGGCCGAGGTCGAGCCGCTACGGGTGTTCATCGCGCCGGGTGACGACGGCGGCACGGCGCTCGTGCCCGAGCGGCTCTTCCGGCGGTTGTCCACGGCGGCTGCCGCGGCCGGACCGCCGGCCGTCCGGGTGTTGACCAGCGATCTGACGGCGGACGGGGAGACGGGACTCTGGCGGCTGCGGCTGTCGCTCGACGCGGATTGCGGCGGAAGCATCCTGCTCGACCAGGCGACGACGGCCGCCACGTGGTGGTTGCCGGCGAAGCCGCGGGACCTGACGGTGACGATCGAAGGCGAGGGCCGGGGGCTGCGGATCGTCGCGCCGGCCGCCGGTCGCCATGACCTCGATGTCGGCGTGCGGCCGGCCGTCGTGCGGGTTGGTGAAGTGGAGATCGCGGCGGTGGCCCTGCCCCCTGCGCCGCGGGCGACCGTGCGGCTGGCGGAGACGAGCCTGGCCGGCAACGCGTGGCAGTGCGACCAGGCGGTCGGCCAAGGCGTGTGGATGCCGGTCCCGATGATCGCCGGTGCCTACGACGTGGGGGCGGCGTCTTCGGTGCGCCTGGTCCGGCCGGCCGATCCTCGCGACGTGCTCGCCCTTCCCCGCACTGTGACGAGCCTCAACGAGATCGACTGGCGGGAGGACGGCTGTCGACTGACTGCGATCTTCGAGGTGGGGGGCGCGCACACGATCGTGAGGTCGCTCGGCCTGCGGGCCGACCCCGCACTCGTGCCGCTGGCGGAAGGTGTCGAGGGCGTGGTCGTGTCCCGAGGCGAGGGGCGTTATGCCGTCGAGTTGGCAGTGCCCCGGGCTGGGCGGCGGCGTGTGGCCATCGGCTTTCGGATGCCGCTGGCAGATCCGGTCGGCGTTTTCGACGTCCCGTTCGCCTGGCTGACAGACGTGGAAAACGACCTCCGCACGGTGCGGCTGCGGCCTGCTCCCGGGCTGGATGTATCTCCCGAGATGCCTGCCGGCGTCTCGCTCTCCCGACTTCGCGACGAGGACGGAGCGGCCGTCGTGGCCTGGCGAACGGAGTTTCTCACGGCCGGCCCCGAGCGACCGGTGGTGTCGGAGTCGAGGCCGCGGATCGACGTTCGACGCCGGTCCAGGGCCGGCGTCGCGGTGCAGGATCTGACCGTGGAGTTCGCCCACGATCACGTCGGGCTGCGGCTGCGGGCCCGCTTCGACGCCAGCCAGGAACCGCTGCTGGAAGTACCGCTCGTCGTGCCGCCGGCCGCCGTCGTCGAGCGTGTCTCCCTGACCCGTGAGCCGGAGGGCGACGATACGGACGGGCCACGACGGGTCGACGTCGTCTGGTCGCGTGAAGCAGTGGATCGGATCGTCGCCGTCGCGCAACGGCCCGACCGGGGACGGTTCCGCATGCAACTCGACGCACGACTTCCGATCCGGCCCGCCAGTCGCGGCCCACTGCCAATCGCCCGCGTCGCCTCGGACGATATGCCGCTCGAGGTGACCTGCCGCGCGATGGCGGGCATGGTCGTTCGGCTCGACCGCCCCGAGACGGTTGAAGGGGAAGATTTCGAGCTCTCTCCCGGCGGGCAGACCCCCGCCTACTCGCTGGTGCAGACACCGGTCGTCGAGACTGCCGCGTCGCCGGGCGGTTCGACCGCCGACGACACGAACGAGTCTGTCGCGCCGCTGTCGACGGTGGTCGAGTTGGCCATCGACGAGCGGGGACGAGCCCGGGGGCTGGTGAGGTTCGACTTCGTCGCCGACGAGCCCGTCGTCCGCCTGGTGCTGCCGGCCGGGATGCGGCTGTTCGGCGTGCGGGCGGACGGCCGAGACCTGACCGCCGAGCCGGTCGATGCCCGGACCTGGGAGTTGCGGCTGCACGACGTGGGATGGCCACGGTCGCTGGTGGCCGTGGTCGCCGGCTCGATCGGTGGTCGCTTCGAGGACGGTGACGTGATCCGCCTCGAGCCGCCACGATTGGCGGGGCTGGCGTCGAGCCAGGTGCTCTGGTCCATCGACAATCCCGCCGGGTTCGCGGTGCGGGTCTCGGAGCCTGCACGTCCGCTCGATCCCGCGGCCTTCGCGTCGCGTCGGGTAGCCATGCGGGATGCGTTCAGCGAGGCCTTCGGGCAGGCCCTGCGACGCGCGGAGCGGCCGGGCTGGGAATCGTTCGGACCGCTGGCCTCCGCGCGACGCTCGGCAGGGCCGGAGGTCGGACGCAGCGGCTGGGAGGGCGCCTGGCCGCAGACGGCCGCCCGGACGCTCTTAGTCGCCCCCGGTGACGGCGGCGTCACGATCCGAGCCGCGCGGTCCGCCTCCGTCCCGGACCGGGCTCGTGGTGCGGTCACGGCAGCGATCGTGGCGGCGGTGACCGCTTGCTGGATGACGGCCCGTCGCGTGCGAGGGCTGGCCGGCGTGGGCGACGTCGTGCGGCGCTGGTGGTGGCCCGTCTGCGGGATCGTGTGGCTGATCGCGATGAGGCCGCCGCTGCCGGGGCTGGTGATGCTGCTGATCGGAGCCTGGCTGGCGGCGACCTGGACCTCCGATCGCATCCGCCCTTCGGCTGGCGACGGCCCAGCCGACGACGGGCCCCGCTCGACGCTCACGTTCGCGCCCGATTGAGCGGCTGTCGCGGCCGGGCTGGAAAACGGCGCGGACCTGGCAAACCCGAAAGCGGTCTGGCTCGTCCGCGGAGGCGTCGCTACCGTCCCCCCGCTCGTGGATGGCGGTCCGCGGGGCGGCGGACTCCTCCTCGCGGGGACGCGCTGTCTCCGGGCCTCGGTCGGGAAGGAGCCCGTGCCGAAAACGCCGTCGTTCGGGACGGAGGACTGTTCGGCATGGCGGTGCGACGTCACGACTTTGGCTCGACGCTCGTCGCGGCCCTGGCCCTGATGGCGGGGCTCGCCTGGACCGGCGAGGCGGTGGCAGCCGGCTACCGGACTGCGAACTTTGTCATCGAGGCTCCGACGGCAGATCTGGCCCGTAAGATCGGCGACGCCGCCGAGCAGTACCGGCACACGCTGGCGGTCGAATGGACCGGTCGTCCGCTGCCTCGCTGGAGTCGTCCCTGCCCGATCACGGCACAGGTCGCGCCCCACCTCGGGGCCGGCGGGGCCACGAGCTTCGTCTTCGACCGCGGAGAGGTCTTCAACTGGACGATGACGATCCAGGGGAGTGAAGAGCGGATTCTCGACTCCGTCCTGCCGCACGAGATCACGCACACGGTCTTCGCGAGCCACTTCCGGCGGCCGCTGCCGCGTTGGGCCGACGAGGGAGCCTGCACCACCGTCGAGCACCCGTTCGAGCGGGCCCGCCAGCACAAGATGCTCGTCGAGTTCCTGACCACCGGGCGGGGTATCGCCTTTCCCGAGATGTTCGCGATGCGCGAGTATCCGCCAGATGTCCTGCCGCTCTATTCGCAGGGCTACTCGCTGGCCCGCTTCCTGATCGAGCGGGGCGGCCGGCACAAGTACGTCGCGTTCGTCGGCGATGGGTTGGCACGTGACGACTGGGCCGCCGCGCTCGAGCGGCACTACGGCGTGGGCGACATCGCCAAACTGCAACACATCTGGCTCGACTGGGTCCGGCAAGGATGCCCGGCCCCACCCGCCGCGGTGGCGGCCGTCCAGCCGGACACCCTTGCCGCGGCGACACTGACGACACGTGGCCAGAGTCCCGATCCGCGGGCCTCGACGTGGGCCCCGGCCGACGGTGGTCCCGTGACCACTAGCGCGGCCCGGTCCTCGGTCTACGCCCGCGTCGGCGCGGTCCGGCGGTAGTGGCCGGACGCCGCGCGCGGGCCGGCGTCCGACGGGGTGCGTGGTTTGGTCACGAATCGGCTCGACCTGTCGGCCGAACGCATCGCGGGCCTGGCCAGCCTCGAGCAACTCGAGGCCTTCATCGCTGCAGGCAGGCAGCCCGCGTCGGCAGCGTCCGCCACCCTGGCTGCATGTGCGGTCACGTGCCCACGGTCGGCTAGGGTCTGATGCCCGTCACCAGCAGCGTGATGTGATAGAAGACCGGCGCGGCGAAGCACATCGAATCGATCCGGTCGAGCACGCCACCGTGGCCGACCACCAGCGTGCCGTAATCCTTGACACCGCGGTCGCGCTTGATGGCCGACATCGTCATGCCGCCGGCGAAGCCCATCACCGCTACCACGAAGCCGGCCAGCGTCGCCTGCCAGAGTTGGAAGGGGGGCGCGGCCCACCACAGGGCGGCGGCCAGGAGCGACGTGCTGGTGGCGCTGCCGAGCAGTCCTTCCCAGGTGCGGTTGGAACTGACCGACGGAGCCACGAGCCGCTGGCCGAGCATCCGGCTCCAGACGTATTGCATGCAGTCGGCGAACTGCACGAGCAGGATCAGGAAGAACAGCAGCCGGAAGTTGCCGCCACCCTTGCCCGCGCCGGGCAGCGGCAGGGCCAGCAGGGCCGGGGCGAACGACAGGCAGTAGACGCAGACCACCAGGCCGGCCTGGATCTTCGCAGTGCGTTCCAGGAACCGCTTGTAGTCACCAGCGAAGGCCACGCGAGCGAGCACGAACAGCGTGGCGTAGACCGGCAGGAAGACGCTGAACACGTCGTAGCGGTCGAGGCCCACGAGCACATAGTGCAGCGGCGTGAAGGCGAAGAACACCCAGAACAGCGCCCGATGGTCGCCTTTGCGGGTCGGGGTGAGCGTGATGAACTCCCGCAGGGCCCAGAAAGAGACCAGGCCGAACAGGACCACCGTGGCAGTCGTGCCCAGCCAGAAGGCCGCGGCCAGGACGGTGCACAGGATCCACCAGCCCCGCAACCGGCTGTTGAAGGTGCGGACGGCGGCCGGATCCAGGCCGCGGTCGGGGTGCCGCTTCAGGAACTGCCCGACCGCCGTGGCCGCCGTGAGCAGGACGAGCACGCCGGCGACGAGGGCGATCGTGCGATTGTCGGTCATGGCCGCGCCGGTCCCGGCCGCCTCCGTCCGCCCGGCTACTCCTTGAGCGCCATCACGGCGCGCCGGGCCCGGGCGAGGAAGTCGAGTTTGGCCTCGCCCCGCTCCAGCCACAAGGGTGGCCCGAAACTGATGCACGACAGGAGCGGCACGGGCAGGAACTCGCCCCGCGGCAGGACGCGATTGAGGTTGTCGATGTGCACTGGAATGAGTTCCAGGTCGGGCCGCTTCTTGGCGAGGTAGTAGAGGCCGCTCTTGAACTCGCCGATCTCGCCGCTGACGCTCCGTCCCCCCTCGGGAAACACGATCAGAGAGCACGAGTTGCCCGCCTCGCGGAGCATCAGGTCGACGGGGCTCTGGTGGACCTTGATGTCGGTACGGTCGATGAGAATCGCGTCGAAAACCTCCTCAGCCAGCCAGCGACGTACCAGCCCGCTGGTCCAATAGTCCTTCGCCGCCACCGGGCGGGTGACCTCCCGCACGCTCTGTGGCAGCGAGGCCCAGATCACCAGCGCGTCGAGGTGACTGGTGTGGTTCGCGAAGTAGACCCGTTGGCAGGTGTCGGGCTGGCTGGCGATCCAGCGGGCGCTGGCACCGGCGAGCAGGCGGGCCGCCGCGGCCAGGCCGAGCCCCGCTGCGCGACAGAACGGCGACCGGACGCGGGCCTTGGGCCGTTGGGGGGGCGGCAGATCACGGGTGTCGGCCGGCGAGAGCATGACAGCATCTTGGGACGTGGCGGTGGCCATGGTCAACGTGGCGAATCATCACGCACGAACGGATTGTGCAGCCGCTCGTGCCCCACGGTGGTGGGCGGCCCATGTCCCGGGAAGACGATCGTCTCCGACGGCAGGACGTAGAGGTGGCGGCGAATGCCCTCGGCCAGGGCCTCGAAATCGCCGTCCGGGAAGTCGGTGCGGCCGATGCCGTCCCGGAAGAGCACGTCACCCCCGAAGACGACCGGCGGCGCTTCCCCGTCGAGGACGAACACGACGTGGCCCGCGGAGTGGCCGGAAATCTTGCGGACGACGAACTCGACGTCGGCCAGCGACAGCCGCTCGCCGTCGTCCAGCAGCCGATCGGCCGGCGGGCTGGTCAGGGGGATCCCGAAGGGCGCCGACAGGTTCGCCGTGGCGTCGCTCAGCTTGGCGGCGTCGCCCGCGCCGATCAGGATGGGCAGCCGTGGCCAACGGGCCACGAGTGGGGCGTTGCCGGCGATGTGGTCAGCGTGACCGTGGGTGAGCAGGATGCCGCGGGGCTCGAGCCTGGCCTTCTCGATCCAGGCGACCACGGCCTTGGGCTCGAAAC
>VGYP01000163.1 GCA_016872955.1 Planctomycetota bacterium | reverse complement strand
GGTACGTCGTCTGGGACTATCTTGCCCGCCGCCGCTCGATCATCGGCTGAGGCCACTCACCCCCTCGCCGGCCCTGGTCCGGCACGGTAAGGTGCCTTCGCGTCGGTCGGCTTTGCCGGCGGTCGACTGCCCGCCGAAGGCTCCTCTCATGCTCTGCACAGCGTTGCTCGCGGCCGGCGCGGAATCGAGCCTGCGGCTGCTACTGGTCCAGCTAGTGGTGATCATCGTTGCGGCCCGGCTAGGAGCGCTGGTCGCCCACCGCCTTCGTCAGCCGGCCGTGGTGGGGGAGATCGTGGCCGGGCTCGGGCTCGGCCCGTCTGTGTTCGGTGCCGTCGCGCCGGAGGCGTTCGCAGCCGTGTTCCGCTCCGGAGCGGCCGACGCTACAGGGCTGGAGGCCTCGCTCACGAGCTTCAGCCAGGTGGGCCTCGTGATCCTGTTGTTCCTGATCGGCATCGAGTTCGACTTCTCGCACGTCCGTCGCCAGGGTCGGGTGGCCGCCGCCGTCTCGGCGGCCGGCGTGGCGGCCCCCTTCGCGCTCGGACTCGTCCTGGCCTGGGCGATGACGCCGCGGCTGGAGGCGTTGGGCGCGACAGCCACGATCGACCCGCGGTCCTTCGCGCTTTTCATGGGCGTGGCGATGTCGATCACGGCGATCCCCATCCTGGGCCGGATCCTCATTGAGCTGGGCCTGCAGCACACGGCCCTGGGCGCGACGGTGATCGCGGCGGCGGCCTGTGACGACGCTGTCGGCTGGACGCTCTTGGCAGCGGTCTCCGCGGTCGCGACGGGTGGTTACGACACGACCACGATCGTGAGGATGGTCGCGGCGACGATCGCCTTCGCGGGCTGCTGCATGTTCGTCGTCCGGACCGTGCTCCTGCCCAGGCTGGAGCGGGCCGTCGATGCGACCGGCCGGCTGTCAACTGCCTGGCTGTCGGCGGTGCTGGCGGCCCTGCTCGTGGCGGCCTGGGTGACTAGCACGATCGGCATCTTCGCGATCTTCGGCTCCTTTCTGCTCGGTGCGTCGCTGTCCGGCTCGGCCCGGCTACGGGAGGCAGTCGCCACCCACTTCACCGACTTCGTGACCGTCTTCTTCCTCCCGATCTTCTTCACCTTCACGGGCCTGCGGACAAACATCGGGGCGTTGGTCGGGGTTGAGGCCTGGGCCTGGTGTGCCGCCGTGTTCGCCGTGGCGGTGATCGGCAAGTGGGGCGGCTGCGGCCTAGCGGCCCGGCTGGGCGGCATGCCCGCCGGGGAAGCGGCCTGCGTGGGCGTCCTCATGAACACGCGGGCCCTGATGGAACTGGTGGTGATCAACGTCGGCATGGACTTGGGCGTGATCCCGCCGGCCGTCTACTGTATGCTCGTGTCGATGGCGATCGGGACGACACTGATGACCACGCCGCTGGCAGCGTGGCTGCTTCGCGGCAGCCCGCATGAAGCCACGCTCGTCTCCCGGGGCTTCCTGCACGCTCGGCCGTCGTCCCCCACCCCGAACGGCTGATCGTGCGGCGCTACCGCCGCTCTCGCCAGAGCATTCCTGCCGACGCGATCACGCCAGCGGCGGCGAGGGCCGCGAGCGTCCAGGCCGGGACGATCCGGGCCGGCACGGCCAGCTCGCGGTCGACGGCCGAGTCAGCCAGGTCGACCGGATCAAGCCCGACCGCCCGACGCTGCCGCTCTTCGGCCGCCTGGGCCCGGCCGAGATAACGACTCTCGAGTTGGCGCTGCCGCCAGTCCCACTTCGGTCCGATCAGACCCAGGCCAGCCAGGGCCGTGGCCGAGAATATGAGGCCCCAGAACCAGCCGCTGTCGGTCAGCGGTGGACGCGGCTCGGCAGGGGGTGGAAACGCGGTCACGTGCGGGCGGCTCGGCGGTCTTCCCGAACTTCTCAACGACTTTTCACACAAAGACTTGTCAGAAATCATCGGGGGCGTAGAGTGAGAGTATGACAAGTCCCCCCTTCCAGCCAGCAGACCCTCGTGAGCCCCGGTCCGGCGACGCGGCCGTGATCGATCTCTTACGGCTGCGCGACGGGCTCGGCGTCGGCGACCTCGCCGAGTCGCTGGGCGTCACAGCCACGGCCGTCCGGCAGAGGCTCGAGCGGCTGATGCGGTCCGGCCTCGTGGAGCGGTCGACCGTCTCCCGGCCCCGCGGCCGGCCGGCCCATGCGTACCGGCTGACGGACTCCGGTCGAAAGGTCGGCGGTGACAACTTCCGGGACTTGGCGCTGGTGTTGTGGCGGGAAATTCGTGGTATCCGCGACCCCTCCATCCGCTCCGGACTCGTGACTCGCATCGCCTCGGCCCTCGCCGCGACCTATCGCCGCCGCGTCGCTGGCAGCGATCCGGTGGAGCGGTTGAAGAGCATGGCGACGCTCCTGCAGGAGCGATCCATTTCCTGCCACGTTGAGCAGCTTGATGGCGGCCTGCCCGTGCTGACGAGCCATGCCTGCCCCTACCCCGATTTGGCCGAGGAGGACCGGGGCATCTGTTCGGCCGAGCGACTGATGCTCCAGGAACTCGTCGGTACCGACGTGCGACTCGCCGACTGTCGCCTCGACGGCGGCTCCGTCTGCCGGTTCGTGGCCGGCGAGCGGACGGCCGCGAGTGCTGGCACTTGCACGACGGACGGTGAAGGCGTCGAATGACCGGCAATTCAGACTGAGAACAGCGACTTTTGTCCCCGCATCGCGTCTCCCGCCCCAGGAGTCCGGCAAGCATGACCGTCACCACCCGAGAGCCCGCCATCCTGCCCGAGGCCGGTGGCCGCCCCTGGATCGAGGGCCGCTTCGAGGAGAATCTCGTGCTCACGACGGTGGAGCAGGCAATCAACTGGGCTCGCCAGTCGAGCATCTGGCCGATGACGTTCGGCCTGGCGTGCTGCGCGATCGAGATGATGGCCGCCGGTGCCAGCCGGTTCGACCTCGACCGCTTCGGAGCCGGCGCTTTCCGGGCCACCCCGCGGCAGGCCGACCTGATGATCGTGGCCGGCACCGTCACCTACAAGATGGCAAGTCGCGTGCGCCGGCTGTACAACCTCATGCCCGATCCGAAGTATGTGATCGCGATGGGCGCCTGCACGACCGGCGGCGGACCGTACTTTAAGTGGGGCTACCACGTGGTCAAGGGCGTCGACCTGGTCGTGCCCGTCGATGTCTACGTGCCGGGCTGCCCGCCGCGGCCGGAAAGCCTGCTCGAGGGGCTGATGCGGATCCAGGACAAGATCCAGGGCCAGCGAATCGCCAAGCGGAAGGACGGTCCGGGGAAGATGGCCGATGAACTGCCGGTCCCGCACCACTCGGGCTACGTCGCGCCGGCCGTGGCCCAGGATGACCTCGTCTTCGACCATCAGAAACTGACCGGCTGAGTGTTCGTGTCGCGGCCGGCCGTCGCCGGTCGTCCCGCCCCCCGTGAAAGCACCTGCCCCCATGAGTCAGGCCAAGGACCGGATCGTGATCAAGGAACTCCACGTGAAGGTGGAGGACACCGAGATTCTGCGCGGTGTCGACCTCGAGATCGGCCGCGGCGAGGTGCATGCGTTGATGGGCCCCAACGGCTCCGGCAAGAGTACGCTCGGGTACGCGATCATGGGCCACCCTAGCTACGAGGTGACCGGCGGCTCGATTGAACTCGTCGACGCCGACGGCACGCGGCATGACCTGCTGGCGATGGAACCCGACGGCCGGGCCCGGCAAGGCGTGTTCCTCGCCTTCCAGCGGCCGATGTCGATCCCGGGCGTGCGGCTGGCCGAGTTTCTCCGCCACGCCGTCACCAACGTGCGCAGCCCCGACCGTAAGGAAGGGGAGGAGCTGATGCCGATGAAGGAGTTCCGATTGGAACTCAAGGCCAAGATGTCGGCTCTCTCCATGGATCCCGAGTTCGCCCGTCGCTACGTCAACGACGGCTTTTCCGGGGGCGAGATGAAACGCGCCGAGATCCTCCAGTTGGCCATGCTGCAGCCACGGTTCGCCATCCTCGACGAGACCGACAGCGGCCTCGACGCGGACGCCGTCCGGCTGGCGAGCCAGAGCATCGCCCGGATCGGTGGCGACCAGATGGGAATCCTGATCATCACCCACCACGAGCAGCTGCTCGAGCACAACGTGCCGCTCCGCACGCACGTCATGCTGGGTGGCCGGATCATGGAATCGGGCGGGCCGGAACTGGCTGCCGAACTCCACAAGAAGGGCTACGAGCGGATTCGTGCCGCCTACCCGGAGGCGGCGGCCGCCGAGCGGGCGATGGAGGATGCCAAGGCCGAGACCGTCTCGGCGTGAAATCGTAGGTCGGTTGCAGAAAGGGTTCGCATGGCCACGGGAATCGACGACTCGACAGCGACGCTGGGCGAGATCAACAAGTACGACTTTCGCACCGACACCCCCGCCGTGTTTAAGGCACGGAAGGGGCTCGATGCCAGCATCGTCACGCAGATTTCGGAGATGAAGCGCGAGCCGGCGTGGATGCGGGACTTCCGCCTCCGGTCGCTCGAGATCTTCGAGTCGAAGCCGATGCCGGGCTGGGGCGGGCGAATCGGCGTCGATTTCCAGGACATCTTCTACTACCTCAAGCCCGCCGAGCAGCAGGGCAAGACGTGGGAGGAAGTGCCCGACGCGATCAAGCGGACCTTCGATCGGCTCGGCATTCCGGAGGCCGAACGGAAGTTCCTGGCCGGCGTGAAGGCCCAGTTCGAGAGCGAGGTGGTGTATGGCTCGCTACAGGAGGACCTCGCCAAGAAGGGCGTCATCTTCACCGACACCGACACGGCCGTCCGCGAGCACCCTGAGCTTCTGAGGCAGTACTTCGGCACGATCATCCCTCCCAGCGACAACAAGTTCGCGGCCCTCAACTCGGCCGTCTGGTCGGGCGGCTCGTTCATCTACGTGCCCAAGGGGGTGAAGATCGAGTTTCCGCTGCAGGCCTACTTTCGGATCAACGCCGAGAACATGGGGCAGTTCGAGCGGACGCTGATCATCGTTGACGAGGGGGCCCAGGTGCACTACGTCGAGGGCTGCACGGCGCCGATGTACTCCTCGGAAAGCCTCCACTCGGCGGTCGTCGAGATCGTAGTCAAGAAGCAGGGCCGCTGCCGCTACACGACGATCCAGAACTGGGCCAACAATATCTACAATCTCGTCACCAAGCGGGCCGTCGCCCACGAGGGGGCGTTGATGGAGTGGATCGACGGCAACCTCGGCAGCCAGCTGACGATGAAGTATCCGGCCGTCTACCTAATGGAGCCTGGTGCCCGGGGCGAGATCCTCTCGATCGCCTTCGCCTCCGCCGGCCAGCATCAAGACGCCGGTGCCAAGATCGTCCACGCGGCGCCCCACACGAGCGGCCGGATCGTCTCCAAGAGCATCTCGAAGAACGGCGGCCGTTCGAGCTACCGCGGGCTGGTGAGGGTCGAGCCGGGCGCCCGAAAGAGCCGCTCGAGCGTGGTCTGCGACGCGCTGATTCTCGACGACAAGAGTCGGAGCGACACCTACCCCTACATCGAGATTGAGGAGCAGGACGTCTCGATCGGCCACGAGGCGAGTGTGTCGAAGATCGGCGAGGAGCAGCTCTTCTACCTCACGAGCCGCGGGCTCACGGAGGCAGAGGCCAGCGCCATGATCGTGGGCGGCTTCGTCGAGCCGCTGATCAGGGAACTCCCGATGGAGTACGCGGTCGAGATGAACAAGCTGATCCAGTTGCAGATGGAGGGCTCGGTCGGCTGACGCCGCCGGGAATCCGCCATGTCAACGACCGCAGCCGCCGCCCCGACCGAAGCCCGCAGCCGCTTCGACCGGGCAGCTCTCGAATCGCTTCTCGAGTCGGAGTCCATGCCGAACTGGGTCGCCGACCGTCGTCGCGCCGCCTTCGCGGCCTTCGAGGGACTGGCCCTTCCGGATCGACGCAGCGAGCACTGGATGCGGACCGACCTGCGGGCGTTCAAGCCCGCGGCCTGGGCGGCCTCGCCCCTCCCCTTCGCCGGCGAAGCCCCAGTCGGGATGCTCGCCGCCGCGATCGCGTCGGGCAACGCGGCGATCGAGTGTCTTCCAGACGAGGCCTGCGGCCAAGCAACGTCCTCGACGCTTGCGGGGCGGTTCGCCTCGCTCGACGGCCACGTCGCTCGCGAGGACGTCGACCCGGCGCTCACCGCCCGCGGCGTCCGCTTCGGCGCGGCAGAGCGGGTGCTCGGCGACCTGGCCGGGGAACTGGAGCCATCGTGGTTCTCGGTGATCGACTCCCGCTGCGACTACTTCGCGGCGCTCCATGCCGCCTTCCATCGCGGCAGCGCGGTCCTCTACGTGCCCCCCGGCGTGAAGGTCGCCGAGCCGCTGCACGTGATGGCCGCCATCACGCCGGGCGGCGTGGACACGTCCCACGTGCTCGTCGTCCTAGGCGAGGGGAGCGAGGCCACGCTCCTGACGGAGACGGCCGGCGGCGGGGCCGCGGGCACGGCAGGAGGATTTCACTGCGGTGGCACGGAGATCGTCGTCGGTCGTCACGCCCTGCTGCGGCTGGTGAACCTTCAAAACTGGCACACCGGTGTCTGGCACGTCG
>VGYP01000162.1 GCA_016872955.1 Planctomycetota bacterium | reverse complement strand
CAGACGCTGATGACGACGGCGGGCATCGGCCGGCCACGGGCGGAGCAAGGAGCGGCGCGGCTCCGCGAACTCAATCCGCACGTCGTCGTGGAGCCGTTGCCAGAGAACGTCACGGCGGCCAACGCCGCGCGGCTGGTGGCCTGCTGCGACCTGGTCGTGAGCGCGGCCCCGCTGTTCGCGGAGCGGCTGCTGCTCAACGCCGAGGCGGTGCGGCAAGGGAAGCCGCTGGTCGATGCCGCGATGTACGATACCGAGGCCCGCCTAACGTGCGTCCTGCCCGGCGGCCCCTGCCTGGCGTGTCTCTACCCCGCCCCGCCGCCCCACTGGAGCCGCCAGTTCCCGGTACTGGGCGCCGTGGCCGGCACGATCGGCGCCCTGGCGGCCCTGGAGGCCATCAAGATCCTGACCGGTTGCGGGCGGCCGCTCGCGGGCACGCTCTGGAGCTTCGACACGGCCGGCCTGACCTGCCGCTCCCTCACGATCCCCGCCCGGCCGGACTGCCCGGTCTGCGGGTCGCCGCGCGGACCGTAGCTAGGAAGCCCCGGCCCGCCGGTCAGCGCCGGGCCCGCGTTAGGAACGAGAACAGAAGCAGCAACCCCGCCGCGGCAACCATCCAGAAGGCCAGCCGCGGGGCAGGCCAGCCGGCCGCCGGGGCGGCGGCCGACCCGCCCGCAGGCTGCTCCCGCGGCGGCGGCGGCTCCGCTCCGACCGGCGGCGAATCCACGCCGAACCGCTCGTGCACGAGCCCGGCCGGCGGACGAACGATGTCCTCGCCCACCTCCAGTTCGGAAAGCGAGAGCGCGCCGGGCTGGCGGGTGACCTTGGGCACCGAATCCCAGTCGGCCACGAACAGCAGGTCGCGGCCCGGGTTCATCTCCTTCACCTCGCAGGAGCAGGCACCCGTGAGGAAGTCGCTCGCGGACCGGAACTTCGCCGCGTCGAGTTCCCCCAGCGGGATGCCGCCGAGCACCCGACCCCGGCCGAACACCGGGTACACGAGCGGCCCCGCGGCCCCCGGCTGCTCGAGCACGCCCTTCAGCATCGCTCCCAGCACACGTTCCTCGGGATCGTCGGCTCGGACCCGCAGCACCGACATCCGGGGAGGCCAGAAGGCCGACTTGTCGATCGGCTCGGCGACCGGCACGCCGGGAACGACCGGGGGCGGGGCGGCCTTGAGGTCCTCGTCCTGGGCGGTGACGGTCTGGATGTAGTTCGTGACCAGGGTCTCGAGCCGCTCGAGCCCGTCTGCCAGGCCCTGTTCCCCGGCCTCGACGACGACCCACACGATCGCCTCGCCGGCCAGGAGCCGCTTGCCGATCTCGCGCCGCGCGGGTGACTCGACGATCCGGGCCAGAGCGTCGGCCGCGGCGGGCCCACGCCAGACCTCCGCGGGCCCACGCCAGACTTCCGCGGGCCCGGTCGAATGCTCCTCTGCCGGCGGCGCCAGGAGCACCAGCTCGTCGGCGGCCGCGACCGGGTGGTCCGGATCGTCAGCGGCCGTTTCGAGCAGCTGCAGGTTGGGCCGCGGCCCGCGGCGGGCCAACTCCTGAAGCTCCCGCCCGAGCAGCCCGCGATCGGCCGGAGGTGCGCGGAGCAAGAAGTCGCTGGCCTCCCAGTTCTCGAGCGCATAGCGGTAGACGGGGTTGTCGCAGCCGGCCGCCGGACCGGGCACGAACCCCAGCCAGGCTGTCATCAGGCACCCGACGACTCCCGCGCCGACCCGTCTTGCCATGCTCGCCTCGCTGCTGGTGATGGTGAACCCGGGCCGGAGCGCCGGTTTGAAAGCGTAACCAGCGACAGTTTAGTCTAGCGAGTCTGCAGCGACGATTGTCCCGCGCCGTCCCTCCGGATCGTCCCGATGAGAACCTGCCTGCCGACGATCCTGGCGGCCGCGGTGAGGCTGGCCGTCGCCCTGCTGTTGGCCGCAGGCGGGACCGCCCGCGCTGACTGGCCCACCCATCGCCACGACGTCCGCCGCACCGGCTGCTCGCCGGAGGATTTTCCTGCGGCCGAACTCGGGGCGGCCTGGACCCACGACACGGGCTCGGCCCCCCGCCCCGCCTGGGCCGGAGCCGCCAAATACGACGCCTACGGCAACGTCTACAACCTCAAGTCGATGCGGAACTACGACCCCGTGCTCCACCCCGTGATCGCCGCGGGGAGCGTGCTCTACGGTTCCTCCGTCGACCACGGGGTTCATTGCCTCGACCTGGATACCGGCCGGCAGCGCTGGACCTTCACCACTTCCGGCCCGGTGCGGGTCGCCCCGACCGTTGTCGATGGGCTCGTCTATTTCGGGTCGGATGACGGCGTCGTGCGGGCCGTCACGCTGGATGCCGGCCGGGAGGTGTGGAGCTTCAGACCGCCGGCCGACGCCGGACAGGTGATCCACGAGGGCAACGTGGTATCGCTGCTGCCCTGCCGCACGGGCGTGCTCGTGGACGGCGACTCCGCTTACGCCGCCTTCTCGCTCCTGCCCTGGAAGCAGAGCCTGCTGGTGGCGCTCGACCGGCGCACGGGAGCGGCGACCTTCACCCGCCACCTGGAGGGGCTGACGCTCGAGGGGCCGATGCTCGCCACGGCCGATCGGCTGCTCTGCCCTCAGGGCAGGATCGCCCCCCTGGCATTCGACCGGGCCGCCGGCCTGCCGCAGAGCAACCTGCCCGGTGGCGGAGGCTGCACCGTCGTGATCGGCGCCGACGGCCGCGTCTTCCACGGCCCGGGCAACAAAAGCCCGCGGATCTACGTGTCCGATCCCGGCTGGCAGAAGCACCTCGCTGATTACGAGGGGGCCAGTGCCCTGGTCGCCGACCAAGACGCGAACTACGTGATCTCCGGCGGCAACCTGGTCAAAATCGAGGGGGGCGACAAGCCCCGGCTGGCCTGGAAGGTGCCCTGCTCCTGCCCGCTCGAGTTGATCAAGGCCGGCAATCACCTGTTCGCCGGCGGCCGCGACGAGGTGGCCGCCTACCGGGCCGCCGACGGCGAGTGCGTGTGGCGGGCGCCGGTTCGCGGCCGCGGCTTCGGACTAGCCAGCGTGGCCGGCCGGCTCGTGGTGAGCACCGACGAGGGAGTGATCCATGCCTTCGCCGTCGGCGGCAAGGCCGTCGAGGCCGTCGCCCCGCGGGGGGCCGAGCCCGTGCCCGTCCCCCCGGCCAAGCCGGAGCCCGGTGCCGTAGTCGCGGCGGTCGGCCCGTGGCTGCGATTCACAGGCTCCGACCGGGCGGTCGTGCGGTGGCGTTCGAATCGGCCGGTGCCGTCGCTGGTCCGCCTGGAGGGTCCGGACGGCGGGCGGGAGTTCGGCGCTCCCGAGCCTGTCACCGAGCACCGGGTCGAACTCACCGGCCTGCGGCGGGATCTCGCCTACCGCTACCGGATCGTGGAGCGATCGCCCGTCGGGGAGGCGACCAGCGCGGCCCACGACTGCGACCTGTTCTTCAACGACTTCCAGCGGCCCGCCCCGGCGCAGGGCGCGGACCGGGCCGGCGACAGCCTGGCCGACAGGCTCGTGGCGGCAGTGCCCGAGGGGATCGACGTCTGCCTGGTCTGGGGCAGCGACGACGGGCGGTTGGCGGCGGCGCTGGCGGAGCGGTCCCAGGCCCGGGTGATCGGCTGCGACGACGATCCCGAGCGCGTGGCGACGGCCCGCGGGGCGCTCGCAGGACGCGGCCTGTACGGGTCGCAGGCCGTGATCCTGCCCGTGCCCTCGCTGCGATCGCCGCTCGACGTGGAGCGGTTCGCCGACCTGGTGGTCGTGACAGGCCCAGAGGCCGCGGCGGCCCTGCCGCTCGTGCGACCGGGCGGCCTCGTGGCGGTGAGCGACGCGGGGGCGGCCGCGGTCCAAGCGGCGGGCTTCACCGACGCCGGCCGGCTGGCCGGCGCGGCGGGCTGGCGGCTCCTGCGCCGGCCGACCCCGCCCGGTCAGGGTTCCTGGACGCACCAGTACGGCGGCTCCGACAACTCGGCCTACGGGGGGGAGTCGCTCGGCGGGGCGCGGGCCGCGGACGACCTGCGGCCCCTGTGGATCGGCCGGCCAGGCCCGCGCGACCAGGCCGACCGCAGCGGCCGTAAGCCGTCGCCGTTGGCCGCCGGTGGCCGGCTTTACGTGCAGGGCCTCGACCGGATCACCGCCCTCAATGCTTCCAATGGTACCCTCCTCTGGCGGCTGGAGATTCCGGATCTGGCCCGCTTCAACGTGCCGCGTGATTGCTCCAACTGGTGCGCTGACGAGACGCACGTCTACGCCGTCGTCCGCGACCACTGCTGGAAGATCCGCGGCCGCGACGGCGAGGTGGGGGCCATGTTTCCGGTCACCGCCGGCCGACGGCCGGACTGGTCCTACGACTGGGGCTACGTGGCCCGCGTCGGGGCCCTCGTGATCGGCAGTTCCGTCAAGCAGGGCACGCGGCTAAGCGACTTCTGGGGAGGCGCCGGCTGGTACGACGACAAGGCCGGAGCGGCCACGGCCAAGATCTGCAGCGATCAGATCTTCGCGATCGACGCCGCCTCGGGCACCCATCGCTGGGCCTACGGCCGGGGGCAGATCCTCAACTCCACCATCGCGGTGGCCGACGGTACGGTGTGGTTCGTGGAGTGCCGCCATCCGGCCATCGAGAAGACCGGCACCCACCGCGTGGCGGCGGCCGAGGTGTGGCTCGACCAGCACCTCGTGGCCCTCGATCTCGCCACCGGCAAGGTGCTCTGGGAGCGGCCGCTCGACACGGCCGACGGCAACGTGCTGTTCCACCTGGCGGCCACGCCTGAGCGGCTCGTGCTCGTCTCCTCCGACATCCGTTACAACGCCTACGCCTTCGACGCCGCCAGCGGCGCGCCCCTCTGGACGCGGAGCTTCGACTGGCAGAGCGACCACCACGGCGGCCACATGTCGCGCCCGGCGATCGTCGGGGGCAAGGTGTTCATCCGGCCGCGGGTGCTCGACCTGGCGACGGGGGAACTGCTCGCCGAGCGGATGCCGGGGGGTGGCTGCGGCTCCTACGCCGCCACCGACGCGAGCCTGATCTTCCGGGCCGGCAACGTCACGATGTGGGACGCCGCCACCGGCACGACCACGAGCTGGCACCGGCTGCGGCCCGACTGCTGGATCAGCACGATCCCGGCGGGCGGGCTGTTGCTCTCGCCCGAAGGGGGCGGCGGCTGCAGCTGCGGCTCCTGGCTCGAGACCTCGATCGCCTTCATGCCCGACCGGCGTGCGGGGCCGCGGATCGAGGTGCCGGCCACGCCCTTCCTCGACCGCACGCAGGTCTCGCTCGTGGCCAGCCGGCGGCCCGGGGGCACGATCCGCTACACGCTCGACGGCAGCCCGCCGGGGGAGACGTCGCCGGCCTACACGGGGCCGTTCGAGCTCGTGCGGACGGCGACGGTCAAGGCGCGGACGTTCTGGCCGGCGCCGGCCGGCGTGGAGGCGAGCACGCCGACGAGCCGGCTCGTGGAGCGGTCCTACCCGCCGCCCGTGGCCGCACCGGCGGCGCTCCCCTTCCTGGAGCGGATCGTCGTCACGCTCACGCAGCCCGGCACGTCCGGCACGATCCGCTACACGCTCGACGGCAGCGAGCCGACGGCAGGGTCGCCAGCCTACGCGGAGCCGCTCTCCCTGACCGCGACGACCACCCTCAAGGCCCGCGTGGTCTACGACGACGGCACGCCGAGCCCGGTGATCGCCCACGAGTACACGCGGGTCTCCGGGGCCGCGCGGCCGGCCGACGTGGTCGAGGGCCTGCGGCCCGGCCTCGTCTGCCGATCGTACGAGGGCAACTGGACGAAGCTCCCCGACTTCGCCGGCGAGACGCCGCGCAAGACCGCCGTGGTCGACGCCGTGTCGCTCGCGCTGCGGACCGCCAACGAGGCCTTCGGCCTGCGTTTCGAGGGCTACCTGCGGGTGCCGGCCACCGGCGTGTACCGGTTCTTCACCGTCTCCGACGACGGCAGCCGGTTCTGGATCGGCGACGACCTCGTGGTCGACAACGACGGCACGCACGGCGTGCAGGAGCGGTCGGGCTGGATGCCCCTGGCCGCGGGGCTGCACCGCATCCGGATCGACTACTGGGACGCGATCTGGAATGAATTCCTCGAACTGACGTTCGAGGGGCCCGGCCTGACGCGCCGGCCGCTCCCGGCCGACGCCCTGTTCCACGGGCCGGAGCACGCACCATGATCGCGCTCGGGCAGGTGACCGTCCGCAGCGGCGGCTTCGAACTGCGGAACGTCGGCTTCGAGCTGCCGCCGGCCGCCTACGGCGTGTTGATGGGCCGCACGGCCAGCGGCAAGAGCACGCTGCTGGAGGCGATCTGTGGGCTGCGGCCCGTGGCGGCGGGCACGATCCGGCTCGGCGACCGCGACGTCACCCGGCTGCCGGCGGCCGCGCGGGCGATCGGCTACGTGCCGCAGGACCGGGCCCTGTTCTCCCACATGACGGTCGGCCGCCAGCTCGCGCTGCCGCTCGAGGTGCGGCGCTGGCCGCGGGCGGACGTCGGCACGCGGGTGGCCGAGGTGGCGGCACTGTTGGGCATCGCGCCGCTGTTGCCGCGGCGG
>VGYP01000161.1 GCA_016872955.1 Planctomycetota bacterium | reverse complement strand
GCTTCAGGTCCCGGTGGATGATGCCCTGACGGTGGGCGTGAGCCACGCCGCCACAGGCGGCGGCGAACAGCGTTACCCGCTGCCGGGCATCGAGACAGCGGGCCGCGGCATGGGACGTGATCGACTGGGCCGAGTCCACGAACTCCATCACGATGAAGGGACGGTCACCGTGGGGCGTTGCGTCGAGCCCCGCCGCGTACACCTGGGCGATGGCGGGATGCGAAAGCCGCCCTAGGAGATCAGCCTCCATGGCAAACCGTGCGGCCACGTCACCGGACGCGAATCCCTCGCGCATCACCTTGACGGCCACGGTTCGCTGGGGCGCGTCTTGCCGCGCCTCATAGACGAGGCCCATGCCGCCCTCCGCGAGGAGTCGCACGATCGTGCAACTGCCGCAGCGGTCGCCGGCCGACAGGACATCGCGACCGGCCCGCCCGGACGGTGCAAAGCCGAAGTGATCGTCGCCGCCCGTGATGGCCGACGGTGGCGGGGCCATTGCCTGCCCGAAAGAATCCGCCGCAGCGGAGGCCTGAGCGTCGGTCGCGGAGGCCTTGCTGCGGGGCCGGGACATGCCACCGTTATACCCCACCGCGACACGGGACGGTTCAGCCGGACGAGGGCGCTTCGATTCCCCGGGAGCCGTGCTTGCCCGGGCCGCGATATCGTCGAGGCCGCCGCGATCGAGGAGGGCGGAGCCCGGTGCGTTGCGTCTCCCGTGATCGGCGGGCGTCTGGCCGGCCTGAACTGCTCACGCCATCCGCGGGAGCCGACCGCGCGCGAGGCTCAGATCTGGGCAGGGTTAGCCGCCGCCATCGCGGTGGTCGTGGTTTGCCAACCGCACGACGGCCCGCCGCAACAGGGGATCGCGGGCGGCGATGATGAGGCGCATCTCCGTCGTAGGGCTGTAGCCGGCGGCGGAAATCTCGCCCCGGTAACGCCGCAGCCGCAGTTGGGCGGCACGAATGATGCGAACCGGGTCATGGTCTCCCGGTTCGAGGCCGAGAATGCCGGCCTCCTGCAAGTGTGCTCGGACGGACACAATGGCTTCCACTCCCAGGACTCCCTGCGGGCTCTGGCGCTCGCTATCTCCGGCGGCCCGACGTTCCGGCGGCGAGCCATCGGCCGCTGGTTCGCCTGGGACCGAAGAGCTTGGGACCTAGGAAACAAGGCGAGAGGAGTGAGGCCGAGGGGCAAAAAATCGGTACACTGGCCGTATCACGGTCTTTGTTCAGCGTCCTCCCCGCGATCGCGCCGTCGATGCCGCTCGACTCGGACGATTCGGTCGCCCCGGAAATCCTTAGCTGCCTGGAGCGGCTGGCCCTGGGCGATTTGGCCGCCCGCGACCGGATCATCGAGCTGTCGAGTCGGCGGCTCCGGCTGCTCGCCCATCGGATGCTGGCGCGGTTTCCGGTGGTGAGACGCTGGGACGACACCGATGACGTGTTTCAAAATGCCGCCCTCCGCCTGCACCGCGCGCTGGCGGATGTGCGGCCCGAGTCGCCCCGCGGGATCATGGCCCTCGCCGCCACCCAACTGCATCGCGAGCTGATCGACCTGGCCCGCCGCCATGCCGGCCCGATGTCATTTGCGGCCAACCACGTCACCAATGTTCCGGCCGCTGGCCAGCCGTCGGGCGGCGGCGCCGACGTGCCGGCCGCGGTCGACCATGCGGCGACACCGGCGGAGTCGCTCGATCGTTGGACGCTGTTCCACGAGGCCATCGCGGCGCTGCCCGGTGAGCTGCGGGAGGTGTTCCACCTGGTCTGGTATCTCGGCGCCGATCAGCGGTCGATCGCGCGACTGCTCGAGTGCTCGGAACGCACCGTGAAGAGCCGCTGGCGCGAGGCGCGCGAGGCGGTGCGGGCCAAGCTCGATGACCTGCCGCCCGGCTAGCTGTCGGTGGCCAATGTCATGTCTGGGCGATGGCCTTGGGGTCGGCCGCACGACCGGTCGCCCGTCTCGTGCTCAGGGCCCTAGGGGCACGACGTGCAGCGGTTCGGGACGAGGCCCCGTCGGGGTCCGCTCGCTGGCGAAGAGCACGATCCGGTCGACAACGAACGTCACCGGCTCGATCGCCGGTCCGGCCAGGAACGTCTCCACCACACGGCGGCCGGCCGCCGGCGTCAACCGTGCGAGGCTCACGTGTGGGAAGAAGGGACCTGTTTCCGGCACCAGGCCAGCGGCCGGCAGGGCCCGGCCGCAGTCGGTATGCAACGACCGCAGGGCCGGTTGGTCGCGAAGTCCGACCCAGGGCACCTGCGCCGGCCCGCGGGCGGAAACCGGCCGCGGTCGGTCAGGGCGACGGCGAACGGGGCGGCCCGTACTCCGTCGAGCGACACGGTGAGGTGACGAATCGTCGTCTTCGCCACGTCGCCGAGGAACTGGAGCGTCAGGTGCAACCCGTTGGGCGGCACGAGCCGCGCGCCCGGTCCCGCCGGCACGAGCTCCGCCAGCCGCCGAGCCAGCACGGCTGGCAGGCTGACTGCCAGGAACAGCTGGCGTGTCTGCGCGCTCACGGGACGGAGCCGTCTGCGCCCGCTTCACCCGCCTCGGCCTCGAGGGTTCGCAGCGTCTTGATCGCCTCGTCGAGCGTGGGCGCCGGATAGTCCTTCTCGCGGCTGCGGCGGTCGCACTCGGCCAGCAGCAGCACGTCGAGAAAGTCCGCGTGGGCCTCGAGTCGCTTCCGCGCGCGATAGCCCAACCGCCCCTCGACATAGGCGGTCGCCGCGGGCAGTGACGCCAGGAGCCAGCAGGTGCGCGGCGTCACCAGTTCGTCCACCGCTTCGAGGGCGGCGGCCACCGGGTCGCGGCGGTCGATTGCCAGGCCCACATCGTGGATCAGCGCAGCGGTGAGCAGTTCCTCATCGAACGGCCGCTCGCTCCGGACGCGATCGAACACCTGCAGCGAGTGCTCGAGGGCATCACCCTCGGGATGGCGGGCGGGATTGCGGCGCACGGTCGCCAGTACCGCCGCGACGGCGGCCAGTGCGTCGAATCGGTCGCCGGTGAGGTGCGCCAGCGAGCCGGTGGCGTCGAGTCGGCGGTGCACCTCGCCTTGCACCTCGGCGGTGTCGGGAAGTTGGTCGGCGGGCACCCACTCCCCGGTGATCCGGCGGGCCGCGCGGAACACGGCCCGGCGGGCGTCGCTGCCCGTGGCCACGCCCCGGGCCGCCTCGCCGGCGATCCGGCGGCGGAGCCGGTCGGTGACGTCTTCCCGATCATGAGGCTCGTCGGCCGGCTGCATCATGGGGAGGGGTCGGCGGCCCGCGTTAGCCGGCTTTCGCTGGTGCACGGGGCAGGAAGAGGAAGTCGGGCATGAGCGGACGCTTGGCGAGGTTCGGCCCCTCGATCGAGACGTCGAGCCCCTGCTCCCCACCGCCCTGGAAAAACTCGACGGTGATCAGATAGAGACCCGCCTTCAGACGCGCGATGCCGGAGGACTCTCGGACGCCGTGCAGGTCGTCGTTGTCGACCACCCGGCGGTCGCCGATCGAAAGCCGGCTGCCATCGTCGGACGACGTCGAGGACGTGTACAGGCCGTCGGCGGGCATCCTCACGTATCCAGTGAAGCGAACCGCAAAGTTGTCGGCCGGCGGCGCGAAGCGGTCCTCCGCCGCCATCATCCTGGGAAACATCGCGCGGATGTGGTCGACGACGATCGCGAAGTTACTGTTCTCGGCGGGCGGCCGCTTGTCGGAGACCATGCCGATCTGCTGGCCCAGGGCGTTGCTCAGGGGGCCGCCCGAAGTCCCACCGCTGACGGCGGCGTCGGTCTGCACGAGGTGGGACAGGAACGAATGCTCCTTCGCCACCGTGTGGTCGAGGCCGCTGACGATCCCCGTTGAGACGGTATGGGTGATGCCGTCGGGACTGCCGATCGCGATCGTGGGCTCGCCGAGCATCAGGTCGTGGCTGCGGCCTAGGGGCATCCGGCGAAGCGGTGCTCCGGCGTCGATCTTGATCAGGGCCACATCCTCCTGCGGGAGTCGGGCCACGATCCGGAAGGGAAGCGGGGCCAGGCCGGGCAGCATCGCGTCGCCCACCGGTGCCTGCCGCAGGACGTGGTCGTTGGTGAGGATGTAGCCCGCCGGATGGACCACCGAGCCGCTGCCCCAGCGCACCGTGTGGACCCCGGGCGCTGCCAGCTGGAAGCAGCGGATCGCCGCGACGGAAGGGAGACAGTGTTCGACGAGTTGCCCGGTGGCGGTGTGGCGTGGCGACGACGCCGCCGGCTGATCAGCAGCGCACGCGAGGCTCGTGGCCCACGCTGCCAACGCCAGGATGGCCGTCATCCTCATGGCTGCCCGCGTGGCGCGGGGGTCGGGCTGACGTCGCCGGCCGCCGCGATCGGCCGCCAGCGGAGGTTGCGGACTTCGGCGGCGGTCGCGTAGGTGGCGATACCGAGCGGCTGCGACGGTTCCACCTCGACCCGCACCGAGATGGCGTGGCCCTCGAGCGGCTGGTCGACGATCGGCTCACCGTCTAGGAAGCAGGTGATCCGATCGGGCGTGACCCGTATCCGTACCGCGTACCAGCGGCGATCCTCGAAGGCGATGAGCCTGGTGGTGGGGTTGTTGGCAGCGTCCTCGCCATCAACGCTCGACAGACCGACGACGGTGCCTCCCCAGCCGCCGAGGATGAGGCTGCAGTGGTCGTCTCCCACGGGAAAGGTGAGCCCGCAGAAGAAGTCGCTCCCATCCACCCGCCGGGCTTGGAGTTCGACCTCAAAGGATTGCCGAGGGAACTCACCCTGCCAGGTGACGCCGCTCAGATCGGCCCCCATGCCGATCCGCAAGACGCCGTCGGCGGCCGTCACGTCCCCTGCGCCACCGAAGGGAGTCGGTTTCCAGTCGCCCAGCCTCCGGCCGTCGTAGAGCGGCCGCCAGTCGGGGGCGGGAGCCTCGTTGCCGACGGCGGTCGGGTCCGGCCCGACCGCGAGCCAGCAGCCAACGGCGACGACGACGAGACCCGCAAACGATACTGCCTTCATGAGCGTGATGGCCTCTCCTTCGGCACGGGTGACCGTCCGTGACGGGGAAACCCTCGGAGCCTAGCAGGCCGTGGACAAAGTGAGTTTTTGCGAAGAAGCGAGCGTGATCAGATTGCCAGAGTCGATTGGCCAGCGGCGTTTCGGTCACCGATCGCGCGGCCCGATAGGTGCGCCAGCGCCGAGACGAGCCGGTCGAAGTGAGTCCAGGCAAGTTGCAGAAGCGTGCGAAGCCCTTTGAAGGCCCTCGGAGAGCCGAGTCCGCAGATCACGCGCATGATCGTCGGGAGGTTTCTCGCCGCGGCCTTCATCAGATGCCGCTTGGTCACGCTCTGGAGTCCACGGAGCCAGGTGCGTCTCGCTCCGCCGGTATCGTACACATCAGCGAACGATCGTTCAACCCACTCACTACGTGTTCGCGACAACAGTTTGCCATGCTTGCTCTTGGTGCGTCGTCGCGCGGCGTACACAACCTTCTTTTCAGCGGGATCTTTTTCGGCCCATCGTCGTTGTGTCGGCCCGATTCGCTCGGGGATGTACGGCTGCATTCCGAACTCGGCAGCGAGCGTCATAACCTTCGTCGAGTGATAGCCCTTGTCGGCAACGATCGCCTCGACGTCGCTGTCGCATCGTGCTTCCTCGAGATTCACCGCTGCCTCGATCGCCGTATCGATCACCGTTGCCGTGTCAGCGGCATTCCCAGGGTGCACCGTTGCGGAGACGATCAGGTCGCTCTCCAGATCCACCGCATGCTCTGCCTTGTAGGCCATCCGCGTCGTGCCGTTCGTCATCCGCGTGATGCGAGCGTCAGGATCGTTCGGGTTTTCCCCATCGTCGTTTGAGACCGTCTTTCCCGGCCGTTTCTTGTCAAACTGCCGGAGCTCTGCATCGGTTGGTTCGTCGAGGCCAACCTTCTTGGCGAGCTTCTTCGTGTAGTCCTTCCCGTCCTTGCCCGAGTCCTTGCGGACGATCGACTTCATCGAGGCATTCGCCTGGATTGTGGTCGAGTCGATGCCGAGCTTCTCGCCCCAGAGCAGGCCCTTTCGGGCCGCCACGCGGAGGATGAATCGAAAGACCTCGTCGAACACGTCCTTCGGTAGCCGCTTGTGCGTCTTGCTGATCGACGAGTGGTCGGGTGTTTCTTCCGCCGGACCCAGTCCGAGGAACTCCGCCAGCGATCGGATGTCGGCACATCGCCACGCGATGCTGCGGTGCGACGGCAGGCCCTCGAAGTACCCCACGAACGTCATCCGAAAGAAGACGCCCGGCGGAATCGAAGGACCGCCCGTAACGCCCGCGTAACACGGCACGCATAGAGCCTCGACAAAGGAGTCGAAGTCGTTTTCTGCAAGGAGCCGGTTCAACGCCGTGTAGAACCGGTAACCGGGAGACTGCCGCAGATCAGAGGCCGAGACGAAGGCCTCCAGTTGCCGCTCCCGTTTTCGCTTCCCAAGAGCCATACCTCCCTCCATGGCTGGCGAGCCTCAGCAGCACGAGGCCCACGGCCGCAGTGTAGCGCCCTCTCTCCAGCTGTGAAGGCGACTTTTTCCACAGGCTGCTAGGGTGCTACCGGCAGGTCGAGGCCGAACTCGACGGCGATCGCCTCGGCCCGCAGAGCATA
>VGYP01000160.1 GCA_016872955.1 Planctomycetota bacterium | reverse complement strand
GGCGTCGCGGACCCACGGCACCTTTGGGCACGCGACATGTGGAACAGGACGGTGGTGTCGACCACAGGGAGCCCGTCGGCCCTGCCGATCGCCCTCGCCTCGGGCGCGATCTTCGCCGGCTGCGAGATGCGGGACGAAGAGGTGCGGTCGGGCCCGCCGCCCGCGTGGCCCGCGACCGTCGCCCGGCGGCTGAGCGACGACATCTCGACCACCCGCAGTCGACCGCAGAGCGGAAGCGGACCGGAGTGGGTCGACGGCTTCGCGGCGGGCTCACGGCGGGCCGCCGAGGCCGGCCTGCCGATGTTGCTCGTATTTCGGGCGGGCTGGTGCCGCTGGAGCGGCGACCTCGTCGGGACGGCCGCTGCCGATGGACGGATGGTGGCCACGACCGGCCGGCTCGTCTGCGTGTCGATCGACGCCGACCGCGAGGCGACGATCTGCCGGTCGTTCGGGGTGCATGCGTTCCCGACGCTGGTCGCGCTGGACGTCGAAGGCCGCGAACGATTCCGAGCCACCGGGGCCGCCGCCCGCCACGGTCTGGCGACCGCCCTGGCGGCGGCGATCGGCACGCCCCGGCCCCGCGTCGCCACGGGGCCCGCCGGATCGCCCCGCTGAACCAATGTGTTTCGCTACCATGCGGCGCGGAGGCCGTCCACAGGCACGCCCCCCGGATCAGCCATGACCGCTCCTCCGACCCCCGCCGCCAAGCCGCCCGGCCGGGAGGCCTTCCACGCCTACCCGTGGTGGAGCCCCCGGTTCTGGCACGGCATGCCCCTCGACGTCTGGCTGGGCATGGTGGCCGAGAATCGCTGGCGGATCTCGCCGCTCAAACTTGGTCTGGCGGCGACCATCTCCGCCGCGTCGGCCTTCAACTCCCTGGCCGGCCCGCTCAGCGAGGCGCGATTTCGCCGCCGGCTGCGGCAGCCTCCCGAGACACCCGCTCCCCTGTTCATCGTCGGGCACTGGCGAAGCGGCACGACGCTGCTGCACGAACTGTTGATGCACGACCCGCGGTTCTGTTGCCCCTCGACCTACCAGTGCTTCGCGCCCGGCCACTTCCTGCTCACCGAGGACATGCTGACACCGCTGCTCGCCTGGATGATGCCGTCGAAGCGGCCGATGGACAACGTCGCCACCGGCTGGTCGCGGCCGCAGGAGGATGAGTTCGCACTGGCCAACATGGGCGCGCCCTCTCCCTACCGGCGCATGGCCTTCCCCGCCACGAGCCCCGCCACGCCCACGGCGCTCGACGTCACGAAGCTCACCCCCGCCGACCTCGACCGCTGGCAGCGGACGCTGCGCCGGTTCCTCGCCAGGCTGGCCGTAAGCGACGCCCGCCGCCCGGTGCTCAAAAGCCCGCCGCACACGGCCCGCGTCGGCGTGCTGGCGGCGATGTTCCCGGAGGCTCGCTTCCTGCACGTGGTCCGCGACCCGTTCGTCGTGTTTCCCTCCACGATCCGGATGTGGCGGTCACTCGACGAGGTGCAGGGACTGCAGATCGATCGGGGCGATTTGCTCGAGCGGTATGTGTTCGCCTGCTTCGACGAGATGTACGCCGCCTTCGAGCGGGATCGGGCCGCCCTGGCTCCGCAGCGGCTGCACGAGGTCCGCTACGAGGATCTCGTGGCCGACCCCGTGGGCCGGCTTGCCGCGGCCTACGATCAGCTCGGCCTCGGCGGCTTCGAGGCCGTGCGGCCCGCGCTCGAGGCCGAGGCGGAGAAGATCAAGCGCTACCGCACCAACACCTACGACCATGATCCACGGGTAGTCGCCGAAGTGGCCCACCGCTGGCGGCCGTTCCTCGAACGCTACGGCTACGACGTGCCGGCGGTCGCCGGCTGACGCCGCTCCCAATCACGGGTGCGCATCCGCACGCGCGGGTCGGCCTGCAGTTCCTTCCGCTCCTCGGCGAACTCCTGGGGCGTCATCCGGATCTGCCGCTCGAAGCCGCGCCGGGCGAGCAGCCACTGCGCCGTGCCCACGGCCGCCGCCGTGGCGGCGATCCAGGCCGTCGCCCACCAGCCCGCCGCCGCGACCGCACCGATCTCGTCGGGTGACACAGCCACCGCCTGGACGGCGACCAGGGGCCGGGCGACGACTGCGGCCGCGGCCAGCACGATCACGACCGCCGCCGCCGACTGGACGAGCGTGGCCAGCGTCCGCCGGGAGAAAATCCGCTGCACGCCGGCCCACGGATCGATGCGGCGCAGGTCGGGCGCCGCGCGGGACGGCAGCCAGATCGGTCCCTCGCAGACGAAGCGGACCGCCAGGCCGGCGGCGACCGCCGCCAGCACCAGGCCGACGGTCGGCGCCAACACCGCGGCCGACAGCGGCCAGGGCACGTGGCCGGGAGCACCTCCGCCGGGCGCGGCGGCGCAGGCGACTCGGAACGACTCCGCGGCGGCGGGGATTGTGGCCCGCGCCCAGGCGGGCGCAAGCACGATCACCGTGGCGACCGACGCGGCCCAGGCCGGTAGATCGGCCGGCGCCCCCAGACCCGCCCGGTGCGCCGCCTCACGGCGCCGGGGCGTGGCGGGGATCGTGCGGTCGTGGTCGTCGGCCATGGGCAGGCTGGGGGTCAGGGCAGCGGATCGAGGAGGCACCGCTCGAGCGGCCCCCGCACCGCCACCGCGAAGCCGTTGGTCCAGGCATCGGCGCCCGCGAGCACGGCCGCCAACAGCACGAGCGAGGCCGCGGCCTGGAGCAATCCAGGCCCGGCCGCGAGCCGCACGGCACGCAGGCTGATGGCCGCCGCGACGTGAAAGGCCACGACGGCGGTGAGGGCCGGTGCCGCCAGCGACACCGCCAACGCGAGCGCGGTCTGGGTCGCCGAGGCGACGAGGTCCCCGAGGCCGGTACCACCGGTGGCCACGACGATGCCCACCGGCAACCGCCGCACGCTCTCCACCAGAGCAGAGACGAGCGCCAGGTGCCCCCCGGTCGCCAGGAATCCGGCCACCGCCAGCCACGCGGCCAGCCGCGCGGTCCCCACTGCCGCGGCCGGTTCGTCGCCGGCGAACTCATCGACCCAGTCGAGGCCCGCGGCCGCACCGAGAATGCTGCCGGCCCACGAGGCCGCCGCGAACACCACCGCGGCCGCCAGCCCGAGCCCGCAGCCCACGATCAACTCGCCGACCACGAGCGGCACCGCCGGCAGTGCATCACCGGCCGGGACTGCCGCGGGCACCGCCACGGCGGCGAGCGCGAGGGCCGTCGCGGTCCGCACCCGCAGGTCGAGCCGTGGAAAGACGGACAGCCCGCCGGCCGCCACCGCCGCGGCCATGCGCGCGACGACGCCCGCCGCCACGATCGGATCGGCGGCCACCAGCGCGGGCAACGAGGCGTCGCTCATGAGGAGACCGCGAACGGGTGAAACGGGTGATTTTGCCGGCGTGCGTCAGGGGCCGGAGGCGGCGACCCGCACGAGGTCGGTCATCCGCTCGACCATCCAGGGCAGGGTCCAGAGGAGCACCAGGCCTGTCGCGAACAGGCGGGGCACGAGGCCGACCGCAGGCTCGTGCACGCCCGTCGCCGCCTGCACCAACCCGGTGAGGATGCCCACCACCAACACGGTGGCCAGCACCGGCATCAGGACCGTGACGCCGGCGAGGAGCGACTCCCTGACCAGTTCGACGAGATCGGTCTCGGCCATGGCACCAGTCCCGTGGGTCGGTCAGGAGGGAACGAATCCGTCGAGCAGACCCCGGACGACCAGCGTCCAGCCGTCGGCTGCGACGAACACCAGCAGCTTCAGCGGCAACGACACGAGGGTCGGCGACACCGTCACCAGGCCGGTGGCAGCGGCCAACGTGGCCACCAGGATGTCGAGCACGAGAAACGGCAGCAGCAGCCGAACGCCGATCGCGAAGGCCACCTCCAGCTCACTCACCAGGAAGGCGGGCAACAGCGCCTCCAGCGGCACGTCGTCGTACGTCGACGCCTGCTTCGGCCCGTCCGGGTGACGGGCCAGGAACAGGAGCATCGTGTCACGATTGCCCGCCTGCTCGATCTGGGCCGCCATCCAGCGCCGGATCGGCAGCGAGCCGCGCTGGAAGGCCTCGGCCGCGTCGAGCCTGCCCTCCTGGTAGGGCACCACGCCCTCGTTCCAGGTCCGGTTCCAGATCGGCCACATCACGAGGGCCGAGAGGAAGATCGCCAGCGAGGCGATCACCTGGTTACCGGGCACCTGTCCCGTGCCGAGCCCCTGCCGCATGAGCCCGAGCACCACCGACATCCGTACGAAGCAGGTCGTCATCAGCAGCACAGCCGGCGCGAGCGTGGCGACCCCCACGAGCAGCATAGAGGGCACAATCGTCGCGGGCGCGAACCCTTCGAGCAGGCGCGTTGGACTCCACGACGTTTGGGGCGGGCTCGCACGGACGGGCGTCGCGGTCTCGGCCGCCACGGCGAGCGGCTCCGGCACCGGCGCGACTACGGCCACGGGTACGGTGGCCGACGTGTTGACGGCCGCGGGCTGATCGGCGGCCAGCCCGTCGCTCCAGCAGGCGGCCAGGGCGACGAGGCCGAAGACCCACGGGGTGGGCCGGATGACGCTCGTCATGCCGCCTCCCCGTGCGTCGGGGGCGATGGGGCGGGACGCGGCGACTCGCGCCGCGGGCCACGCACGGGTGTGCGGTCGCCGCGGCAGGCCGCCGCGATCTTCTCCGTAGCCTGCGGGTCGTCGATCTCGGCGAGCGGCTGGCAGCCCGCGGCGGAGACCCCGATCAAAAGCGTGCGGGGGCCGAACCGCACCACGCGGACCGATCGCTGACCGCCCAGCGATGCTTCGCCGAGCACGTCGAACACGTCCGGTGGCAAAGGATGCATGCGTCGGATCGATCGCATTCGAAACGCCACCAGCACCGCGAAGGCGGCGGCCACTGCGAGCAGCACCGTCCAATCCCCGAGCGGCCGGGCCGCCGGGAGCCGCTGCGCACCGCTCACGGTGGATCGGCCCGTCAGAGGCAGCGGTCCGTCGGCGGGAGCACGGGTGACCACCGGCTCGAAGGTCGCCGGCGGCGCGACTTCGGCGGGATACTCGTCGGGCAGTGGTGGCGCGGGCGCCGCGGGCGGCTCGTCGGCCCAGGTCGCCGCGGAGAGCATCGCCCAGCAGACGGTCGCCAGCACGGCGGACTGTCGGGTGGACCACGGCAGGCTGTCACACGATCCCGCCAACGCGGCATCCGCCGACTCGCCACGCCCGGCGACCTCGGCTCTACCAACGGTCGGCCGCGGGCACACAAGCCGGCCAGGGCGTGTGCCATGCGCGCCTCGCTGCGGCGTGGTTCGCACGAGATTCATGCCGCGATCTGCCTGGAGGTGGAGGATGCCGTCGCGGAGCCCGCCACCGGACAAGCCTCACCGGACGACCAGTCGATGCGCTCCTCGGTGCGACGCGGCTCGCGCGACCGCCGTGCGGTGCGACCCTGCGGCCTCAGCACGAGCCAGGCGAGCAGCCCCGTCGCGACGGCGATCACCCCCAGCCAGACCTCACGGGGTACATCCTCGGGACGCCCCTCGAGCATCGCACGCCAGGCCGCCTCGAGCGACACGGCGGGGTCGGATTCACCGCGGCTGGCCGACGCGACGGCCTGGCTGCCGCGCCGCGGAAGAGCCTGGCGGGACGCAGCCGTGGTGCCGAACCGCGTGAGCACGACCCGGCGGCCGTCGGACCGCGTGGTCGGCGGCAGCAGGCTGAGGATGTGTTCCCGCAGACGCTCCTCCGCGCCGATGTCGTCCCCTTCGGCAGGCTCGCCGACCGGCGACTCATCGTGGTCACGGACCGTGAAGAACGACTGGGGCACCGCCACCGCCACGAGGATCGTGGCGGGATAGCCGTCGGCCGCCGGGGGAGGCGGATCTGTCGGCAGTGGCACGAACGCATTCTCGTCACCGACAGCGGCCGGCGTGTTGGCGTCGGCGACTTGCTGCGTGGCCGACGGAGGTGCCGCGGCGGGCAACTGTGGGGGCTTGGGCGCGGTGAAGGTCACCGTCACGTCCACCACCGCCCCCGGCACGAAGGCCAGCGCCTGTCGGAGCTTTGCGGTGAGGTGCCGCTCGTGGACGACCCGCCGGGCGAGCAGCGGGTCGGCACGGGCGATCTGCTCGTCTTCGTCCGCGGCCAGCGGGCCGGCGAAGACGCGACCACTCCGCAGGTCGGTGACGGCCACCCGTTCAGCGGTCAGGCCCGCGATCGAGGCGGCCACGAGGACGCGGATCGCCTGGACGCGGGCCGGCTCGAGTTCGGCGTCGGGCTGCGTCCGCACGTTCACGCTGGCGGTCGGCTCGGGGCCCGCTCCCAGCCCGCCACCGGCCGGCCGCTCGTCGACGTCGCAGAGCACCGCAGCCCGCTCGATGCCGGGCATGGAGCAGATCACGTGGGCCAGTTCCTCCTGGACGGCGACCCGCAGCATCTCCTCCTGCACCGCGCGGCTCTGCCAGGGGCTGTTCCGCTCGAGGGCCCGCCGCAGGCTGCTGCCGAACTCGCGCGGCAGGGCCTCGGCGTCGACCAGCGCCCGCATGTAGGCGCTCTGCCGCTGACGAGGCACCCAGATCCGCCCTGCCTCGGTGCGATGGTCGATGAGTTGCGCACGGTCGAAGGCCGCCTCGACGATGGCCATCTCC
>VGYP01000159.1 GCA_016872955.1 Planctomycetota bacterium | reverse complement strand
GCGTGGTGAGGAGACGGTCGCGGAGGGGGCGGCGGCGGTGTGGGCCGCCTACGAGCGGGAGCACCCGGCGGCCCGACGCCGCTGGCGGCAGGCGCTGCGGATCGACCGCGTCGACCGGGGCCGGCTTCAGCGGCGGCTCCGCGACGCCCGGCTCGCGGTCGTGCGGGCACGGCTCGACGGCGGCGCGGGTAGCGCGGCCGAGACGGCCGCGGCGGCGGCCGAGGCTGCGGTGCAGGCCGAGGTAGCGGAGGCGGGCCGGCGGCTTGACGACGAGACGGCCGCGCTCCGCGGCGTCAACGCCGGCTGGTCGGTCGACTTCGAGATGGCTTCCGGCGGCACGACGAGCGTGCCGCTCGACGGCATCGTGCGGGCCTGGCAGCCGAACCGGCTCTTGCTCGGCGGGCGGTTGGGACTCTACGCCTCGCGCTGGGGCGAGTTCCTGGCCGACGACCCCCGCGAGGCCAACAGTGCCGGCGGCGTGTTTCCGGCGATCTGGGGAACGGTGGTGATGACGCTGATCATGGCCCTGCTCGTGGCTCCCTTCGGCGTACTTGCGGCGCTCTATCTGCGGGAGTACGCCACCCGTGGTCCACTCACCTCGGCCGTGCGGGTGGCGATCAACAACCTGGCCGGCGTGCCGAGCATCGTCTACGGAGCCTTCGGCCTGGGCTTCTTCTGCTACGGGTTGGGAGCGGGTATCGACGAGGCCTTCTTCAAGGCCGGTCTCGTGGCCGACGGCCAGCCTGTGTTCGGCACGGGCGGCCTGCTCTGGGCGTCGTTGACACTCGCACTTTTGACGCTGCCGGTGGTGATCGTGGCCACCGAGGAGGCGCTCGCGGCGGTGCCGAACTCGATGCGGGAGGGTTCCTACGCCTGCGGCGCCGGCAAGTGGCAGACGATCCGCCGGATCGTGCTGCCCCGTGCCCTGCCGGGCATCATGACCGGACTGATCCTGGCGATGGCCCGCGGGGCCGGCGAGGTCGCGCCGCTGATGCTCGTGGGCGTCAAGAAACTCGCGCTCGACCTACCGGTGGACGGGACGTTTCCGTTCATCCACCCCGAGCGGGAGTTTATGCACCTCGCCTACCTGATCTACGACGTCGGCTTCCAGAGTCCCGACAGCCAGGCCGCCCGGCCGCTGGTGTTCACGATCACCTTCCTCCTGGTGACCATCATCGCGCTGCTCAACGTGGCCGCCATCTGGCTGCGGTCACGATTGCGGCGCCGCCACACGGCGCAGCAGTTCTAGCGATGTACACCCTCGTCTCATGAAGCTTCTCGCGCCTGCCGCCGCGGCCGTTCATGCCACGGCCGTGGGCTGGTACAATCCCGGGCCACGTTCAGGAGATCTCCTCATGCAGGCCGCCACGACGCCAGGGCCGGAACCGGTCTCCGAGCCCGCGCCGGCCGACCGCCTGGCGGCCGTGGCCCGCGGCGTCGAGGTGGCGCCGGAGATCCACGACAGCCTGCTGGCGGAACGGCCAGTGCTCGAGGTGGACCGCTTCAACCTCTGGTACGGCACGAAGCAGGCGCTGCACCGGATCAGCATGCCGATCCCGCATGCCAAGGTGACCGCCTTGGTGGGGCCCAGCGGCTGCGGGAAGTCGACGCTGCTGCGGAGCGTCAACCGGCTGAACGACCTCGTTCAGAGCGTGCGGATCACCGGCGACATGCGGCTTAACGGGGACTCGATCTACGACCCGCGGATGGACGTGATCGACCTCCGCAAGCGTATGGGCATGGTGTTCCAGAAGCCCAACCCGTTTCCGATGAGCATCTATGAAAACGTCATCTACTCGCTGCGGATCGACGGCGAGCGGAACCGCGGGATGTTGGACGAGGTCTGCGAAATCAGCCTCCGGGCCGCGGCGCTCTGGGACGAGGTCAAGGACCGGCTGCACGACAGCGCGCTGGGGCTCTCCGGGGGGCAGCAGCAGCGGCTCTGCATCGCGCGGGCGATCGCGGCCGAGCCCGAGGTGCTGCTGCTCGACGAGCCCTGCTCGGCCCTCGATCCGATCGCCACCGGCAAGATCGAGGACCTAATCCGGGAGCTCCGCGGTCGCTACTCGGTGCTGATGGTGACCCATAACATGCAGCAGGCCAGCCGCACGAGCGACTACACGGCCTTTATGTACCTCGGCCGGCTGATCGAGTACGGCCCCACGACGGACATCTTCACCAAGCCCGTGCTCCGCGAGACGGAGGCCTACGTCACCGGCCGGTTCGGATGACCAGTCCCGAGACGCCACCCCACCCATGACACGTCACATCGAGCGACAGATCGAGAGCCTCAAGGAGCGGATCCTGCGGGTCGGCACCCTGGTCGAGGAGGCGATCTCCAAGGCGATCACGGCGCTCATCAACCGCGACGTGACCCTGGCCCAGCGGGTGATGGCCAACGATGAGGAGATCGACCGGATGGAGGTTGAGGTCGAGGAGGAGTGCCTCAAGATCTTCGCGCTCTACCAGCCCGTGGCGGCCGATCTGCGATTCGTCGTGGCGGTGCTCAAGATCAACAACGACCTGGAGCGGATGGGCGATCTCGCCAAGAACATCGCCAAGCGGGTGGCGCAGTTGGCCGATCATCAGCAGGTCGAGTTGCCCCCTGAGATCCGCCTGATGGCGATGCAGGCCCAGGAGATGGTCAAGCAGTGCCTCGACGCGGTGGTCCATGGCGACCCGCTGCTGGCCCGCCAGGTCCGCGAGGAGGACGACGCCGTCGACGAGGGGCGGCAGCGGATCCACAAGCGGGTCATGCAGGGCATCAGGCAGGATCCCGAGAACGCGGAGACGCTGTTGCGTATCAACTCGGTTTCCAAGCACATCGAGCGGATCGCCGACATGGCGACCAACATCGCCGAGGACGTGCTTTACATGGTGGAGGGGGAGATCGTCCGCCACCGGGCCGAGACCACCTGAGGGCCGGTGTTCGCGCCCGCGGTGGCGGCGTGGTAGCCTCACGAGGCCGTCCGGGGCCACGCCCGTGGGAGCCATCTCCATGCCTTCGCGTCCGTCGCTCGTCTTCCTGGCCGCCTGCCTCGTCGCCGGTGTCGCTCGTGCCGAGGAGCCGGTGCTCGTGTCGATCACCGGGCCGCTCGTCGGTCGCGTGGGCGACCGGGTCTCCTTCGAGGTGGAACTCGTCAACCGCGCCGGTCAGCCGCTCCAGAAACTGAGGGTGATCGACTATTTCGATGCCGGCTTCCATCACGAGGCGTCGACCAGCCCGATCGAGCAGAAGGGGACGATCGACCTGGCCCCCGGCACCGCCCGGCGAATGACGCTCGACTTCCTGCTCGACGAGCCGGGGCGGCAGTGCCATCGCGTGGCCATCATCGACCAGTCGCAGCGGAACCTGGGAGGCGCGCAGCACTGCGTGGAGGTGCAGCCCAACCCGAACTTCGTGCCTCCAGCCGCCGCGCCGCCGTCGACGGTCAACGTGCCTCCGCCGGCAATCACCGCGCCTCCGCCGTCGGTGATCCCGCCGCCGAGCAAGACGGCTGATGCGGCCCCGGCCATCGAACTGGATCTCACCGGCCCGGCCGAGGTGCTTGGCGGCGACGTGGTCCGCTACGTGGCGATCGTCAAGAATAACGGGACCGCTGCCTCCAAGCCGGCCCAGCTCGAGTTCTCCTGGGACGAGCACCTCAGCCCACTGGAGGCCTCCGAGGGCTACCAGCTGACGGGAAATCGGGTCACCTGGACGATTCCGGCGATCGAGCCCAAGGCCGCGCAGGAGCGGCAGATCAATCTTCGCGCGGAAGCCCCCGCTGGCGCGTTCCGCGACACACCGCCCGCTCGGTCTTGTGTGCGGGCGGTACTCAGCGGGCTCACTGGTGGCTCGATGCTGGCCGACGACTCCTGCGTCGGGATCGCCTCGACCACGCCGCGGCCCCGGCTGCGGTCCCCGTCCGAAGCCGGCCTGCGGCTCACGCTGGCAGACCTCGACGATCCGGTGAAGTCGGGCGACGCCACCACGCTGGTGTGCACGGTCACGAACGGCGGCCCGGCGCCGAGCGGACCGCTCGACGTCGTCGTGCTGCTGCCTGAGGGGGCGAAGATGGTGGGCGATCCGATCCCGTCGCGGGTCCGTGTCGAGAGTTCGCGGGTCAGCTTCGGTTCGGTCGCGGCGCTCCCCCCGGGCGGCCGCCAGGCATTCGAAGTGACCTACCGGCTGCCGGCCTCCGGCACGGGTAAGGCCTCGGCGATCGTGACCGGCAGCGACCTGGAGGGTTCGCTCGAGCGGACCTGCCAGACGACGTTCCTGGAGCCCTGATCGGCGGCCGGTGGCCGCCGATCGCTCACGGTTCCTCGGCGGCCGGCGGGGCGATCGACTCCGGCAGCGGCACCGGATCGGGCACGCGCGGGCAGCCGGCCCTGGTCCAGGCCGGTGCCGTTCGCGTCGAGTGACGTGTCGGCCGCACGCAGGTCGACGTCCACCTTCCAATACCCCTGTCGGGCGGCGATCGTCAGCAGGTCGGCATCGAACTTCGCCTGCTCGCGGAGCGTGACGCGGAGGATGTCGCCGCGTCCGAGCCGGACCTGTTCCCGTTCCGCGTCGGCCACCAGGGCCGCCAACTGCTCCTGCTGCAGGGCCTGCCGGTGGAACTCGTGGGCCTGCTCCAGCTTGGAGTAGGCGTCCTGGACCTCGGCTCGCACGTTGTCGTAAGCGTAATCGAGCCGGCAGTTGGGTTGCATGATCTGGGAATCGACGGCCTGCATCCACCCGCGAGCGTTGCGGCGTTGGGCGGGCATCTGGAAAACCAGCGACGCCTGCAGCACCTACGGGTCGCGACCCTCGATGCCCGAGAGCGAGCTCTTGCCTTAGCCCGTGTCCTGATTGCCAAGCACCTGTGCGTCGATCGCCGGCAAGGTCTCGTTGGCCGCCAACCGCCGTTCGATGATGAGTTTCTCGCGCCCGAGCGAGAGCCGCAGGAACTCGGGGCGGGCGGCGAGCGCCCGTGCCAGCGCGGCGTCGTAGAAGGTGACCGAAGGCTTCACCGGCTCCGGCAGCGGCTGCATCCGGCGGCGCGCGGCCAGTAGCAGCTTGCCCGACTCGTCCCGCAGGAAGAGCGACAGGTCGATCGTCGGCTGCTGCACAGCCCGGTCGGCCTGAACGAGCAGGCCGTGGCGGAGGTGCGATGTTCTTCTGGTTGTCGACCCGCTCGATGTTGGCCGTCACGCCGCGGGTGACGCGGGTGGCGATCTCGCCGTCGCGGCGGACCGCCAGCCGCTCGAGCCGCCCCGCCGCCCTCTCCTGCTCGCCGCTGCCGATCCAGATCCAGTAGGCCAGGGCCGCGGACTGCATGTAGTCGAGCCGGCTGCGGACGATGGTCGGCTCCGCGATAGCGCGGTCGAGGCGGGCTTTGTCTCGACCCGCGCGGGCCGAGTCGATGGCGCGATCCTTCGCCAGCGGGACGTGAATCCCGCCGCGGACCTCGTCGATGTCAGCCCGCCACGCGGAACACGACCCCATCGCACGGGGCCACGACCCGTCGGGCCTTGAATCGCTCGATGCGGTTCTCGATCTCCTGGATCTCCCGCTCGATGGCGAACAGGCTCTGCTCGGCCTTGCGGAAGGTGCTCTTGGCCACGCCGATGGACGAGAGGCCGGCGGCGTCGGCCTGCACCAAGAGGGCTTCCCGGGTGAGCAGGCGGGCCCGGGACTTGGCGATTTCGGCCGCCGCCTTATCGGAGTCGGTGACGGCCCGGTCGGCCTGCATTCAGGCCTCGTCTCTGGAGAGCTTGCTTTCGAGGCCGCCGTATCGCGGGTTGGTGAACAGATCGTCGAACACCTGGAGGTCTGCTACCAGGGCGAAGGGGATCGAAAGGAAGGCCAGAAAAACGAGGCGGGCCAGCCAGCGGACGGCCCGAGGCGTCAGGGACCGTCGCAGAGAGATCCTCACCTCCCCAAGTTCTGGATGGTCGCCCGCGAGGGCAGCATCGCGGCCGCGTGCGAGCGTGTCCACCTCGCCCAGCCCACCGTCAGCAGCCAGATCAAAACGCTCGAGCGGTCGCTCAAAGCCAGGCTCTCCGAGCGTGTCGGCCACTCCCTGGTGATGACCGAGACGGGACGACTGGTCTTCCGCTATGCCGGCGAGATTTTCTCACTCGGCCGGGAACTGCAGGACGCGGTGGCCAGCCGCGGGACGGAGGGCGGGTTGCGATTCGTGGTCGGCGTGGCCGACACGGTGCCCAAGCTGATGGTTCACCGGCGGCTCGAGCCCGCCTTGCACATGGTCGACGAACGGGTGGTGGAGGCCTCGTGCCTCGATGGCGATCCTGGTCGCCTGCCCGCGCAGCTCGCGCTCCACGAGATCGACCTGGTGATCAGCGACTATGCCGCGCATCCCAGGCTCGGCCTGCGGGCCTTCAATCATCTGCTCGGCGACTGCGGCGTGACCTTCTTCGCCGCCGGGTCGTTGGACGTAAGCTTCCGGCGTGGCTTCCCGCAAGCGCTCGCGGACGCACCAATGCTGTTGCCGGCAGGCAACGCCGCCCTGCGACGCGAGGTCGAACAGTGGTTCGACGGACTGGGCATCCGGCCGCAGGTGCGAGGGGAGTCTTCGGACAGCGCCCTCCGGAGGACGTTTGGAGCCCGTGGCGAGGAGATCTTCATGGCGGCATCCGCGGTC
>VGYP01000158.1 GCA_016872955.1 Planctomycetota bacterium | reverse complement strand
GAGCAGCCCCTTGAGCCGCACGCCGGCGACGGCCTGCTGGAGGCCGGCCGGCAGTGCCCGCAGCACGTCGTGATCAACGCGAAACCGGTCGGCGGTGAGCCGCTCGAAGGAGACGTGCCAGCCGCCGTCGGGCGTGAAGCGGCAGGTGCCCTCCGTGGACACGGTCGTGCGGGCATGCACGCCCCGCACCCCCTCGAACCGCAGGCGTCCGTCCCGCCAGACGAGCCGACCCCGCAACCGCTCCAGCCGGTAGGGGAACCAAGCCGGCTCGATCGAGACGGTGTCGGCCACCGGTGTGGCCTCGAGTTCGACCTCGGTCGCCCGCTCCCTCAGCCGGTGCCGCACGCGGGCAGTGAACTCGGCGCTGCCCCGCGGATCGACGTCGTCCCAGATGCGCCGCATCGCCGGCGGCAGCGCGTCCCGCAGTTCCGGCTCGAGCACCACGCCGGTGCCCGTGAGGTTGAGGATCAGCTCGCCGCCCCCGGGGCCGACGGGCTCCAGGCTGCCATTGCATCGCACCGACCCGGTGTCGTTGGTGCCGCTGACGTCGCGAATCGTCCAACGCTGCCCTTCCATGCGGATCGTGCCGTCCACGTTGGCCAACGGGTAGGGGAAGCCCGCGTACACCATCGTGCAGCCGGTGAGGCGGATCCCGAGCGTGTTGGAGAAGCCCCGCTCCCGCGTGGGGTCGCGGTCGTGCCGGAAGGCGAAGTCGAAGGTGCCCGTAGCCCGCAGTTTGCGAATGATGTCGGCGTTCCTGGGGGGCAGCGCGGCGAGTAGCTGGTCGTCGATCCGCATGCCCTCGCCGCGGACCTCGATCCCGCCCGGCACGCCCGGTGCGGACGTGTCGAGCGAGCCCTCCACGTGCACGGGGTGGCCGCCCGCCTGGCCCGTCAGATGCATCGCCAGGGTGCCGGCGGCGTAGGTCACCGTGCCGACGGTGCGGTCGACGCGGTACGGAAACCGGTAGTAGGTCAGCGACACGTTGCGGCAGCGCAGCGACAACTCGGGCACCAACGCTCCGGCCGAGCGGACGACCCGGGCACGGAGGTCGACCTCGCCGGCCGGCAGGAGCTTGCTCCACTGGGAGGCGAGCGGGGCGGGCAGGAACGGCTCCCAGTGCCGGCCGACGATCAGCCGCTCGGCCTCCAGCGTGAGGTCGAAGTCGGCGGCCCCGCTCCAGCCGGCCATCCGGCCGGACGCCCGCAGCAGGGTCGAGCCGGAATGCCCCTCGAGCCGGTCGCAGGCGATGCCCGCGCGGTCGGCGGTGAAAGCCGCGGAGATGTCGTTCACGGCCTGCGGCAGCGAGGCATGTTCGAACTGGCCAGCCTCCAGGCTGCCGGCGACGCGGACGTCGGCCGCCTCGATCGCCGCCAGCGAACCGCTCGCCGTCCAGTCGAGATCGACCCGGCCCCGCAGCCCCGCGATCGAGTCGGCCAGCCCCGCCGCGGGCAGCAGGCCCCGCAACCGTGGTGAGATTTCGAGCGCCGCGACGTGGCCGGTGACCGCGAAGCCGCCGTCGTGGCCCACGCGGCCCTCGAAGTCGGCCGCATCGAAGAGATCGCCACCGATCCGCCCGCGGATGATGGTGCCAGCCGCGCTCCCCGTTTCGTCCACCGGCTGCAGGGCGACGCCGATGTTGCGGAGCACGGCCCGCCGGCCGGCGCCCGCATCCTCGATCGAGACGGTGGCATCCTCCACGTCGATCGGCACCGCGAGGCCGGCACCGCGGTTTGCGAAGATCGTCGACAGGTTCCAGCGGCCGTCGCCGAGCCGTCGCGCCTGCACGATGGGCCGCCGTAGCCGGACCGCCGTGATCTGCGGCATGCCGGTCGCCAGGTCGGCGAGCGTCGTGCCGCAGGCCAGGTGAATCTCGTCGACGGCGACTATCTCGCCGTCGGCCGCCGTGATGGTCACGCCGCGGACGAGGATGCCCTCGCCCTCCACGAGGCTCGCCGAGCGGATGACCACGCCCAGCGCCGGCAACCGTTCGCGCAGCACGCTCTCGATGCGACGACGGACCTCCTCGCCGATCCGCTGCGAGCCGACGGCGGCGGCGACGATCACCGCAGCGACCGTGAGCGGCAACGCCCAACGGACGACGGTCCAGAGGATGTCGGTGACGGGCTTCACGTGCGTGGCCGGCGGGGCGGATCGGCGCAGCCTGCACCGGAAGCCCGCGACGGCGGCCAGACGGCCCCGTGCGCTGGCCCGGACAGGGGGCGGGAAGGTAGGACCGATCCCCCGCCCCGGTCAAGCCGCGGCCGCCCCCCTCCCGGCGGGCCGAAACCCGCCGTTTCTCCAAGCTGCCGCGATTGTTATAGTCTCGCCAGGTTCCGACCGAGGTTGGGTGGGGTCTTCACTGCAGCGCTGCCCCGTCCGCCCGGCATCCTCCCCCGAGGTGCACCACGCATGGCCGCGTCCCATCAAGCCGATTCCACCGCCGATCTGGCCGGCGCCTACCCCAATGCCCATCGGCTCCTCTGGGCCGGCTTCATGGCGATCCTCGCTGCGGGCGTCGGCTTCGCCATCCGTGGTGGCATTCTCGACGACTGGCGGGAGCAGTTCCAGTTCACGGCCTCGCAGGCGGGCCAGATCACCGGGGCGGGCCTGACCGGCTTCTGCTTCGGGATCATCATCGGCGGCGTGATCGTCGACAAGATCGGCTACGGCAAGCTGGTGGCATTGGCCTTCCTCGGCCACGTGTTGTCGGCCGTCGTGACCTTCAGCACGTCGACGGCCGACAACGCCTACCAGCTCCTGTTCTGGGGCTCGTTCATCTTTGCGTTCGCCAACGGCACCCTCGAGGCGGTGGCCAATCCGCTGGTGGCGACGGTGTTTCCCAACAACCGCACCCACTACCTCAACATCCTCCACGCCAGTTGGCCCGCCGGTATGATCCTCGGCACCGTGGCCGGCTGGTATCTCGACGACAAGCTGCAAATCGACTGGAAATACCAGTTGGCGCTCTACCTCGTGCCGACGATCGTCTATGCCCTGATGTTCATGGGGCAGAAGTTTCCCCGCTCCGAGGCCGCCGAGAAGGGGGCGAGCTTCGTCGACATGTTCCGCAGCGTGGGCATCCTGGGAGCGGCGGTCGCCTGCTTTCTCCTGGCCCTGTTCTTCGGCGACATCCTCAAAAACTTCATCCCGGATCAGGCCGCCGTCGCGGGCTACCTGATCGGTGGCGGTCTGCTCCTGACGATCACGGTGATGACGAAGTTCTCGATCGGGTCGTTGATGTTGTTCATCCTGTTCGTGACGCACGCGCTGGTCGGCGCCGTCGAACTGGGCACCGACAGCTGGATCCAGAACATCACCGGCAACCTATTCACCTCGGAGCAGGGCAAGTGGCTGTTCATCTGGACCTCGGCCATCATGTTCGGGCTGCGGTTTTGTGCCCACTTCATCGAGACCACGCTGGGGCTGTCGCCGATCGGCCTGCTGCTGGCGTCGTCGGTGCTGGCCTTCGTCGGGCTGCGGTTCGCCAGCGGGATGAACACCTTCCCGGCAGCCCTGGCGGCCCTCGGCATCTACGCCGTCGGCAAGACGTTCTTCTGGCCGACCATGCTGGCCGTGGTCGGCGACCGCTTTCCCCAGACGGGCGCCGTGGCGATGTCGATCATGGGGGGCATCGGCATGCTCTCGGCCGGCCTGATCGGCGGCCCCGGCCTTGGCTACTGTAAGGACCGGTTCGCCGGCGAGTCGCTCAAGGCCACCGATGCAGCCGTCTACGAGCAGTATCGGGCCGAGAGTCCCAGTCGGTTCCTCAACATTCCGGCGACGGAGGTCTTCGGCCTCGACGGGGCGAAACTCGGGGCGGCCCGCAAGGCCGGCAGCGAGGCGACCGCCGACCAGAAGGCGGCCGTCGCCGCCGACCAGCAGGGGGATCGGGAGACGCTGCGGACCGATTCCTCCATCCCGTTGACCATGGCCGTGATCTACCTCGGCCTGCTCCTCTTCTTCGCCTCGATCGGCGGCTACAAGCGGGTCGAGATGAAGGGGTAACCGTCAGACCGGGCCGGCGGCGCGTTGCAGCGACACGTCGTCGGCCGTGATGTCGACCCGCACGCCTCCCGGCAGATCGCTGCCGCCCGCGGCCGCATCGGCGAAGCGATCGGCGAGCGAACGGTAGTGGGCGGCCGTCATGTCGTGACGCGGCCAACCTTCGCGGCGCCAGATGGCCGCGAACAGCTCGGCGAGCAGGTGGCGGTGGAGGCGTCGCAACGACGCTGTTCGCAGCGTCACCCGGCCGTCGGCCTGACGACGGCCGTGGCTCTCCAGCAGGTGCTCCGCGGCGCTGGCGAGGGCATCGGCCGCGGCACCGGCCTGAGCAGCCAGCCGCGCGATCGACTCGGCGGCGGCCGGATACGGCCCCGTCACGCACCGCGGCAGCACCTCGTGCCTGAGCAGGTTGCGGGACCTGGCCAGATCCCGATTGGAGGCATCCTCCCGCCAGTCCTGGGCCACCTCGGCAAGGAAACGGTGCACGTCGGCCCGCCTCACCCGCAGCAGCGGCCTGACCAGCGCCACGCCATCGGCGAGCGGCCGCGTGTGTCGCATGCCTGCCAGCCCCGCCAGTCCGGTGCCCCGCAGGATGCGGTGCAGCACCGTCTCCGCCTGGTCATCGGCGGTATGGGCGGTGAACACCTGGCGGGCGCCAACCTCGTGCGCGGCCTCCGCGAGGAAGGCGTAGCGCTGACGCCGGGCCCGGCCCTCAAGACCCTCTCCGCCGCCGGACGCCGCCACGTCGAGCCGCCGCGTCAGGCACCGCAGGCCCAGACCCCCGGCCAACTCGGTTACGAAGCGGGCGTCGTCTGCCGACTCGGCCCGCAGGCCATGATCGGCGTGGGCCACCACGAGCCCCGCGGGGGCGAGTCGCACCATGCCCAGCAACAGGGCCACGCTGTCGGCGCCGCCGGAGACCGCCACGAGCTGCGGGAAGCCGGCATCGCAGAGCGATGGCAGGCCCGCCGCCAGGGCGGACAGGAAGCCGGCTTTCGCGACACGGGTGGCGACCGGCTGGGACGACGACGAGGACATGGGCAAGCTCCGGGGTCTGCATTGTGCCACGGCGGGCCGGCATTCGCGTGCCGTAAGCGGGATTGAGCGGCCCGCCCCGCCCCGGTAGCCTCCCCGCCCCGTCAGGCTGCACCCGACGGCCGCCCCAGGAACGTCCTATGCCCGCCCGTGTCCGTCGGCTCGCCCTCCTCACGCTCATGTCGCTGCCCTTCCTCGGCGGCTGTTCGACGCTGCTCACCGTTGCCTACCTCATCCAGCCGGCCGACATGCCGGCGGAGTTCGCGGGGCTGAAGGCCAAGTCGGTGGCGGTCGTCTGCCGACCGATCATCGAACTGGATTTTTCGGACGCCGGCTCGGCCCGAGAGCTGGCGACGCTGGTGGGCGGCCAGATCGAGGAGCACGTCCGCCGCACGAAGGTCGTCGGGCAGCACGAGGTGGCCCGCTGGATCGACGAGAACGCCTGGACCGACTATCAGGCCGTCGGCGATGCCCTCGACGCGGACCACGTCGTGGGTATCGACCTCGAGGAGTTCCACTTCCACGAGGGTTCCACACTCTACCGAGGCCGTGCCGCCGTGCACGTCCGCGTCTTCGACGTCGCCGAGAAGAAGCTCGTCTTCCAGAAGCGGATCGATGACTTCTCCTTTCCGAGCAACAACGCGATCCCCGCCACCGACCTCTCGGAGGTCGAGTTTCGCAGCCTCTTCCTGCGGATGCTTTCGCAGCGGATCTCGCGGCTCTTCCATGCCTACGAGAGTCGCGAGGTGTTCGCCGAGGAGAGCCTGACGTTCTGACTGCACGGCTTCGCGGCCATCCCTGGCCCGCGAAGCCTTGGCTCGGCGGAGGTGCAGCCAAGGTGCACCTCCCCTCGCTCGCCGGGCCTCCTGCCCGGCAGTCGTCCGTCGTCACGCTCGCGGCCATCCCTGGCCCGCGAAGCCTTGGCTCGGCGGAGGTGCAGCCAAGGTGCACCTCCCCTCGCTCGCCGGGCCTCCTGCCCGGCAGTCGTCCGTCGTCACGCTCGCGGCCATCCCTGGCCCGCGAAGCCTTGGCTCGGCGGAGGTGCAGCCAAGGTGCACCTCCCCTCGCTCGCCGGGCCATCCGCTCCTTCCTCCAACGGTTCGCGAGGGGATGCCCGTGCCGATCGAGCCGGCCTTGCAGGCAAGCGCAGGCAGGATGCCGGAGCCCTGCCAGCATGGACAGGGCGAAGGCCGGGGTGGCCGTAGCGAACGTACAGCGAGATGGCACGGGCAACCCCGAGCCCGCGGTCCGATGACGTCGCGTCAGATCTTCTTGAGATCCCGCTTGGGCTGCGGGGGCGCGAGCGGCTTCCGCTTCTGGTCGTCCCCGCGATTCGGACCGCCGTTGCCGCCGTTGCCGCCACTCCGCGGGGCGTTGACGCCTGTGTGCGACTCCTCCCAGGTGTAGCCGAGCGGGGTCTTCAACTCATCAGCCGCCATCTGAGCCCAGGGCGTGCCCGGATGCTCGGCGACCACGCGACCCAGCGCCTCCTTGGCCTGCTTCGCCAGCCGCTCCGCCTGGGAACCGACCTTCGAGACGTCGTCGCTGGGCTTGAGGACCCAGGTGTCGTTGGAAGGATTCTTGAACTTCATGCCTGATTTGGCCT
>VGYP01000157.1 GCA_016872955.1 Planctomycetota bacterium | reverse complement strand
CAGGCTCGTCCGCCGCCCGTCGCGGATCGCGATCAGATACGCCATGGTGACCTCGTCGACGCCGTCCTCGAGAAAGTTCACGCGGCCGTCGGCCCAGAGCGCCTGCACGCCGCCCGGATGCCGGCTCCGCGGTGCACTCGACAGGAAATACCACCGGCCGAAGGGGCGGAAGATGCCGCACGGCATGCCGGCCGAGGCGGTGCCGCGGGGATCGGAGCAGGCGTAGAGCATGTCCACGTTCACGTCCGGGTCGCGGATGTTGGGGCGTTGCGTGTGGCCGAGGCTCATGGCGGCGTACCGGAACGGCCCGCCGTCTCCGCCGTCGTGGTGCATGTCGAAGGCGAGCACGCTGGCTCCGTTCCAGCCGACCGCCCAGGCACCGCGGGCATCGCTAGCCTGCCGCCCGACCCGCAGCTCCGAGGCCATCAGTGTCGCCTGGAGTCCGTCCGTGACGTCGGCCAGCCGGGGCCGTTCCCGCCATCCCAGCACCGCCGGATAGCGGTGCTGATACTCGACGTGGAAGGGGCTCGCCCACGCGGCGTAGTTCCCGCGGCCGCAACGGCGGCCCGCCGTGAGATCGGGATCGCTGAAGTGACCACCACCGCTGTCATCGCTCGGACAGACGAGGATCGACGGTCGCTCGGCCTCCGGTCCTGGCGCGGAATCGCTCGCCGGCCAGAACAGACTCTGCGTCATGTCGAATCGCTGGAACAGAGCCTGCTCGTCGAGGTACGGCAACAGTTGCACGATCCACGAATGGGAGGTGCCGGCCCGGGGATCGAACGCGTCCCAGCTGTCGACCTTGCCCGACGTCACCGTCGTGGGCAACAGGCCGCGGGCTTCGTGACGCAAGTGGACGGCGATGCCGATCTGCCGGAGGTTGGACCCACAGTGGGCGAGCCGGGTGGCCTCACGGGCCGACTGGACCGCAGGCAGCACGAGCGCGACGAGCAAGCCGATGATCGCCGTCACGACGAGCACCTCGACGAGCGTGACCCCGAGGCACCGCGGCGAGCGAGCGACAGTCACGTGCGTCGGGCCCTCTTCGCCGAACAACCTGGTCGACCACCCGTTCGGACCAGGGCGAAATCGTATCACCCGATCCGGGCGACCACCAGAAACCGGCCGGGGCGAGCCCACGTCGTTGTCTGCCCGACCCCGACCGGCGCACTGCCGACCCTCGCGTTCCCGCCACCGGCGACGCCCGCCGCCGCCTGCCGTCGTGGCCGTCAGAACGCCACCATGAACTGCGTCTGGATCGCGGTGCCGGAAAAGCCGGCCCGGCAGGAATAGAGGAGGTTGTTGGCGGGATTGCGATTCATGTGCAGCGCCTCGAGCGTGAGTTACGCCTGCCGAGAACGATGGATGTAGGCGTTGAGGCCGCCCCCGTATTCCTGGCCCGTGCCGAACGGGCCGGTCACCACGCTCGAACGGGCATAGACCTCGTAGGTCCGGGGCACGAAACACCAGGAAACGGAGCCCATGCTCCCCTGATCGAACAGGCTCGTACGCTCGAAGGGCCCCGTGCCACGGAACTCGTCCAGCAGCCGGAAGGAGTACTCCGCCGGCGTGTCGTGGTGCTCCATGTCTCCCATGCCCAGGCCGAACGGGGCCCAGGGCTCCCACCATGTGTTGCCGGCGAAGGCCATCGACGTGCCGCGGCGAAGCACGCCTGCCGTGCCGCCGTCGATGGCGTGCCAGATACCTGCCTGGTAGTGAAGCGTGCGGTCGGCCAGCTCCCCCGCCGCGAACGCACCCCGGCTGGCGCCGGGCCTGAAGAACGTGTTGGCCAGGCTGCGATCCACCCCGACGGTCCACGGCGACCCGTTGATCCATTCCAGCGTGCCCGGGACCTGCGTCGCGCCCGCACCGATCGTGACGGCGTCGCTGAACTTCCAGCCGGCCAGTCCGATCGGAGCCACGCCGAAGGTGATGCCGAAGTCGGACGTCCCGAACAGACCGAAGTTATCAACCGCTCATCGACGACGTGACCGGAGAAGTTGATCAGGTACCAGTTGATGTTGAAGGTGTTGATGTTGTTGATGGGCCGTGTCTCGCCGGCGGCGGTCGTCCACTGCGTGGCCGAGCGGGCGAACTCGAACCACCGCAGCTGCAGATACCCGCTGATGGCCAGCGCGAACGGGAACTCCCCGTACCGCGGACGCGCTGCGTACACGAGCAACCCTTTGGGCGGGGCGAGATCCGTGGCCGGGAGATACAGCGGCCTGGGGATACCCGCGAGCCGGGCGGCGATGGCCTGGTCGATGAGGGCCTCGAGGTCGTCTTTCGTGGCGACCGATCGCGCATAGAACTGCGTGCCATTCAATCGGGTGGGATTGCACCGATTCTGCGGGATTTTCCGGTTGGGAAGTTGTGGTGGCCCTGCCCGGAAAACCTCCGAGGGGGCCGCTCTGGCCCCGTTGACGCCGATTCTGAGGCGGATAGAGTGTATTCGATTTCCGAATAGTGCCGGCCGGCACCATTCGGATTTTTCATCGGGAACAAGGTGAATCTGCGTCCTCGAGCCCCGTGTCTGGGTCGCCTGCCGTGAATCTCAAGTCTCTGAAGATCTTCTGTGACATCGTCGCGCGGCGCAGCTTTTCCCGTGCTGCCGAAGACAACGGCATCTCGCAATCGGGGGCGAGCCAGGTGGTCGGCCAACTCGAGAACCACCTGGGCGTGCAACTCATCGAACGCTCGAAGCGACCACTCGTGCCCACCCGCGAGGGCCAGGCATTCTACGAGGGCTGCCGGCAGTTGCTCGCCCAATACGAGGCGCTCGAGGACGAGATCCGCGCGCTTCACGAAGACGTGGCCGGTTGCGTCCGTGTGGCGGCGATCTATTCCGTGGGCCTGCACCACATGAGCCGTTACGTGCAGGAGTTCCGCGGCCAGCATCCCAAGGCCAACGTGCGACTTGAGTATCTCCATCCGGAGCGGGTACTCGAAACGGTGGAGAACGGCGAGTGTGACCTCGGCATCGTCAGCTACCCGCGGAGCACGCGGCTCGTCGAAGCCGAACCGTGGCGGGAGGAGCAACTCGTGATCGCCTGCACGCCCGACTGCCCGCTGGCCGCCTCCGATGAAGCGCCTCTGTCGGCGCTTGCCAGCCGGCCGATGGTGGCCTTCGATGCCGATCTCGTGATCCGCCAGGAGATCGATCGCGTCCTCGACACCCACGACGTGTCGCCCGAGATCGTGATGGAGTTCGACAACATCGAGACGATCAAACGCGCCCTCGAAATCAATGCCTGCTTCGCGATCCTGCCGGAACCGACGGTGCTCCGCGAAGTGGCCGCTGGCACGCTCGCGCGGGTGCGGATCGCCGAGCCGGATGCCGCCCGGATGGTGCGACCGTTGGGCATCATCCGCGGACGCAACCGGCCCCTGGCTCCCACGGCCCAGCGATTCCTCGACCTCCTCCGCGGCCACGCGGCCGACCAAGAGGTGTCTCCCGCCGCCACGGCCGCCGCCCGTTGACGTTTTCCCGACCTTTCCATTCCACGGACGATCCTCCGATGACCGACCGGCCCGCCCGCCCCGGACTCCCCGCTCCGCAGGGCCTCTACGACCCCGCCACCGAGCACGACGCCTGCGGCGTCGGCTTCGTGGTCAACATGCACGGCCGCCGCAGCCATCGGATCGTCGAGCAGGCGCTCGAGGTGCTCGAAAACCTCACGCACCGGGGTGCCTGCGGTTGTGATCCGCTCACGGGCGACGGCGCCGGCATTCTCGTGCAGACGCCCCACGACTTTTTTGTCGCGGTGGCGGCCCAGGCCGGCATCTCGCTGCCCAAGCCAGGTGATTGGGCCGTCGGCAACGTCTTCCTGCCGCCTTCCGAAGGCGACCGCGAGGCTGCCGAGGGCTTCTTCGAGAAGATCTGCCGCGAGGAGGGGCTCGACTTTCTCGGCTGGCGGACCGTGCCCACCGACAACTCTCCGATCGGGGGCACCGCCCGAGAGGTCGAACCGGTCGTCCGCCAGGCCTTCGTCGGCCGCGGCCGGAAGGTGTCGCGCGAGCACTTCGAATGGAAGTTGTTCGTGCTGCGCAAGCGGTTCGGAATCCAGATCGGCACCCTCGGGCTCTCCGAGCAGGGCTACGTCTACGTCTGCTCGCTCTCCTCGAAGACGCTCATCTACAAGGGGCTCCTGCTGGCGGATCAGGTGGCCAACTACTACCCCGACCTCCGTGACGAGCGACTGACGAGCGCCCTGGCACTGGTCCATCAGCGGTACAGCACCAACACGTTCCCCACGTGGGACCTCGCCCACCCCTTCCGCTACCTGGCCCACAACGGCGAGATCAACACTGTCCGCGGCAACATCAACTGGATGCACGCCCGCGAGAGCATGCTGGAGCATCCGATCTACGGTCCGGATCTCCATAAGATCACGCCTGTGGTCCGCGAGGGAGGCAGCGATTCGGCCTGCTTCGACAACGCGTTGGAACTGCTCGTGCTGACCGGCCGGCCGATCGAAGAGGCGGTGAGCATGTGCATTCCCGAGCCGTGGAGCGGCCACGAGAGCATGCCCGACGACCTCAAGGCCTACTATGAATATCAAGCCTGTCTGATGGAGCCCTGGGACGGCCCTGCGGCGGTGGCCTTCACCGACGGCGTGCGGATCGGTGCCACGCTCGACCGCAACGGCCTGCGGCCCGGGCGGTGGTGGCAGATGAGGGACGGCCTCGTCGTGATGGCCAGCGAGGCGGGCGTGCTCGACCTGCCCGCGGCCCAAGTCGTCCGCAAGGGCCGACTGCAGCCGGGCCGGATGTTCCTGGTCGACACGAAGGAGGGCCGCATCGTCGAGGATGACGAGATCAAGCGCCGGCTGGCCACCGCCAAGCCGTGGCGGGAGTGGCTGTCGGCCAATCAGGTGCGACTCGATGCCCTGGCCGACCCGCCCACGCTCGCCGAGATGACGGCCTCGCGGGCCGCGCCCGCGGCAGGAGCGTCGGCCGACTCGGCGGCGGGCACCGTCGCGACCGGCCACCACGCCGTCGATCCGTGGCGGGCCGCCGGCGTGGCCGGCGAACGGGCCAGCCTGCTCGAGTTGCAGCGGGCCTTCGGCTACACGCTGGAAGACCTGCGGGTGATCATCGGCCCGATGGCGACCGCCGGCGCCGAGCCCATCGGCTCGATGGGGAACGACACGCCGCTGGCCGTGCTTTCCGACCGCCCGCAGCTCCTGGCCAACTATTTCAAGCAGCTCTTCGCCCAGGTCACCAATCCGCCACTCGACGCGATTCGGGAGGAGATCATCACCTCGATGATCACGACGATCGGCAGCGAGGGCAACCTGCTCGCCGCCACGCCCGAACAGGCCCGCCTGCTGCGGCTGGAGACGCCGATCCTCACCAACGCGGAGTGCAGCCGCATCAAGGCGCTCGGCTGCGCCGGCGTGGTCGCGCACGCGGGCCTCGTCAGCCGGACGCTGTCGCTGCTCTTTCCCGCCGCGGCGGGCGCGGCCGGGATGCGGCAGCGGCTGGACGAACTCCGGGCGGAGGCTTCTGCGGCCCTCGCCGAGGGCGCCACCATCCTCGTCCTTTCCGATCGGGGCGTGAACGGTGAACTGGCCGCCGTGCCGAGCCTGCTGGGCACGGCGGGCGTCCACCACCACCTCGTCCGCACGGGGACGCGGACCCGCTGCGGCCTGGTCGTCGAGACCGGCGAGGCCCGCGAGGTGCAACACTTCGCGACGCTCACCGGCTACGGCGCCGGAGCCGTGAATCCCTACCTCGCGTTCGCCACCATCGACCAGATGCAGGCTGAACGGATGATCGACGCCGACATCCCGCGGGAGAAGCTCTACAAGAACTTCGCCAAGGCGGCCGCCAAGGGCCTGCTGAAAGTGATGAGCAAGATGGGCATCTCGACACAGCAGAGCTACCGTGGCGCCCAGATCTTCGAGGCCGTGGGCCTCGAACGCCGCTTCATCGACGAGTTCTTCACCCGCACGCCCAGCCGGATCGGCGGCATCGGGCTGGCGGAGGTGGCCGAGGAGACGCTCCGCCGTCACGAGCACGCCTGGCCGCGGACGAGCGTTCCCCAGACGCTCGAACTCGACGTCGGCGGCCGCTACCAGTGGCGTCGGAAGGGCGAGGCCCACATCTTCAATCCCGACGTCGTCTCGGCCCTGCAACGATCGACGCAGATCAACAGTCGTGACGAGTTCCGGCGGTTCCAGCGGCTGATCGACGAGCAGCAGACGAAACTGCTCACGCTGCGGGGGCTGCTAGAGTTCAAATGGGCCGCGATGCCGATCCCCCTGGACGAGGTCGAGCCCGCCAAGGAGATCGTGCGGCGGTTCGCCACGGGGGCGATGTCGTACGGCTCGATCTCGAAGGAAGCCCACGAGACGCTCGCCGTCGCCATGAACCGGCTCGGTGGCTGGAGCAACACCGGCGAGGGGGGCGAGGACCCGGTCCGCTACCAGCTCGAGCCGAACGGCGACAGCAAGAACTCCAAGATCAAGCAGGTCGCCAGCGGCCGCTTTGGTGTGACGAGCCTCTACCTGGTCAACGCCAAGGAACTGCAGATCAAGATGGCCCAGGGCGCGAAGCCGGGTGAAGGCGGGCAGCTGCCCGGCCACAAGGTGGACCGGGAAATTGCCCGCATCCGGCACTCCACGCCCGGCGTCGGCCTGATCTCGCCGCCTCCCCACCACGACATCTACTCGATCGAGGATCTCGCGCAGTTGATCCACGACCTCAAGAACGCCAACCACCACGCGCGGAT
>VGYP01000156.1 GCA_016872955.1 Planctomycetota bacterium | reverse complement strand
TGCTCACAATCGTGACCAGAGTGCTGTGTCTCGTCGCATGCCTGACGGCCTGCGGCTGTGCCAACCACAAGTTGAACCAGTACGCGTACGCGCCGCCGCTCGCGCCACCGGTTTATCCACAGCCCCAGGCCGCCGGCCAGCCGGTGGTCATGCCGGCGCGGGTTGACGGACCGCCGGGGTTGGCCTTGCCCGCGACCGCACCGTGTCCTCCCGGCACCGTTGGACCGCCCGCCGCGGTGCTGCCGGGCGGCGGTGCCGTGACGACGGTCGCCGGCGACGTGCCGGCCCTGGCCAACGGCACATGTCCGCCCTGTGTCGGCCAGCATGCCGTTCCGGTCGCGTACGAGGCGGCTGTGCAGACGACGCCCTGTCCTTGAGGGTTCGTCCGCTCCGGTCCGCGACGGTACGATGCTGCGGTGACGGCCCGTCTGGCCGCCGCGCCGGAGATCGCCTCCCGTGAGCATCTGGCAGGTCGAGCCCGAACGCCGCGGCGAACTGATGGACGGTCCGGCCCTGCCGGTCGGAGATCACCTCGACGCTCGACCTGGGCCCGGAGGCCCTGGCCGTCTGCCGGGGCATGCTCTCCGATCACGGCAACATGGCGAGCGCCACCATCCTGTTCATCCTCGACCGGCTCGTTCGCGCCGGGGCCGCGGGGCCGTGCTCGACCGCGAGGGCGACGTCACGTTTCCGGGGAAGCCCACGTGACCGCCGCCGTTGGACCGCTCTCGAACCGGGCCGCCGGCATCCTGCTCCATCCCACGTCGCTTCCCGGCCGGTTCGGTATCGGCGAGATCGGGCCGGTGGCGTATCGCTGGTTGGATCGTCTGGCCGCGATGGCACAGCGGCACTGGCAGGTGCTCCCCCTGGGACCGACGGGCTACGGCGACTCGCCCTACCAGACGCTCTCGACCTTTGCAGGAAACGCCCTGGTGATTTCACTCGACACCCTGGCGGACGACGGGCTGGTCGACACCGCTCGCCTCGACGGGCTGCCACTGCTGCCCGCTGATCACGTCTCCTTCGCCGACGTGATCGGCCCGAAACTGACGGTCCTGCACGAGGTGGCAGCAGCCTTCCACCGGCGGGCATCGGCCGAGTTGCGGGCCGCCTTTGCGACGTTCGTCGAGTCCCAGCGCGACTGGCTCGACGACTACGCCGCCTTCGTCTCCCTCAAGGCCCGGTTCGCAGGCCGGTCCTGGAACGAGTGGCCAGCCGATGTCGCCCGCCGCGAGCCGCGGACGTTGGCCGCCGCGCGGCGGGAGCTCACCGAGGCCATCGAGCACGTCCGGATCGGCCAGTTCCTCTTCCACGAGCAGTGGCGGCGACTACGGCGCTACGCGGCGTCCCTCGGCGTCTCGATCATCGGCGACCTGCCGATCTTCGTGGCCCACGACAGCGTTGACGTATGGTGCCGGCCCGATCTCTTCGCCTTGGCGGCCGATGGCCGGCCGACCGTGGTGGCCGGCGTGCCCCCCGACTACTTCTGTCAGACCGGGCAGCTGTGGGGCAATCCGCTCTATCGCTGGGAGCAGCACGAGGCCGAGGGGTACGCCTGGTGGATCGCCCGGCTGCGGCACGCGTTTTCACTGGTCGACGTGCTGCGGATCGACCACTTCCGCGGTTTCGCCGCGTATTGGGAGATTCCGGGCGGGGCGGCCACGGCCGAACTCGGCCGCTGGGTGCCCGGGCCGGGGCGTCGGTTGTTCGACGCGGTGGCGGCGGCGCTCGGGCCGCGATCGATCATCGCCGAGGACCTGGGCCTGATCACGCCCGACGTGGAGGCGTTGCGAGACGACCTCGGCTTCCCTGGCATGCGCATCCTGCAGTTCGCCTTCAGCGCCGAGCAACGCGAGGGCGATCGGCCCGAGCGGTATCCCGTCAACTGCGTGGTCTACACCGGCACCCACGACAACGACACGACCGTGGGCTGGTACCACGGCGAGGCGGGCCGTGACTCCACCCGGACCGCGGCCGAGATCGACCAGGATCGGCATCGCGTCCGCGTCCGGCTCTCCTGCAACGGCTCGGAGATCAACTGGGACCTGATCGGCCTGGCACTCTCCACGCCTGCCAACACGGCGATATGCCCGCTCCAGGATGTGCTCGGACTGGGGTCGGAGGCCCGCATGAACGTGCCGGGATCGCCGCGGGGCAACTGGCGGTGGCGGTTCGAGTGGGACCAGCTCCAGCCTGCGGCCGAGGAGCGGCTGGAAAACCTGACGCGGTCGGCCGGCCGCGGACCGGCGTGACCGGTCTCGGCCGACGTCGCCTCAGCCGGCCGCAAACACCTCGTCGAGCCGGGCGACGTGGGCGACGACCGCCGAGGGCTCGAGAAAACTCGACTCGAGGCTGTTGCGAAGCAGCCGGTAGGCGTCGGCGGCCCCCAACGGCAGGGCCGAGAGCACGCCGCGGAGGTTGTCGCCGACGTAGCCGCCGAAGTAGGCCGGATCGTCGGAGTTGACGCTCGCCCGCAGGCCGGCCGCCAACAGGGCGGGCAGGTTATGGTCGGCCAGGCGATCGAACACGCGGAGACGAACGTTCGAGAACGGGCAGACCGTCAGCGGTACCCGCTGCCGCACTAGCCGATCGACGAGCACGCGATCCTCGAGGCAGCGGACGCCGTGATCGATCCGCTCCGCGGCCAGCGCGTCGAGGGCGCCGACGATGGATGACGGCGGGCCTTCTTCGCCGGCGTGTGCGACGGTGTGCAGGCCCAGCGACCGGCAGCGGGCGAACACGTTCCGGAACTTCTCGGGCGGGTTGCCCCGTTCGCCCGAGTCGAGTCCGATGCCGACGAATCGTGATCGGAAGGGCAGGGCCTGTTCGAGCGTCTCGAAGGCATCGCGTTCGGAGAGATGCCGCAGGAAGCACATGATCAGTCCTGCCGACAGCCCCAGTCTTGCACGGGCGTCGTCGACGGCCCGCGACAGGCCGCCCACCACGGTCTCGAAGGGCACGCCTCGCGACGTGTGGGTCTGAGGATCGAAGAAGATCTCGGCGCGGACGACGTTGTCAGCCTTGGCCCTGACGAGGTAGGCCCACGCCAGGTCGTAGAAATCCCGCTCGTGGAGCAGCACCGCGGCGGCGGCGTAGTAGACGTCGAGGAAACTCTGCAGGTCGCGAAAGTCGTAGGCCCGCCGCATGGCCGCCGGGTCGGGGAAGGGCAGGGGCACGCCGTTTCTCCTGCCGATCGCGAAGGCCATCTCGGGCTCGAGCGTGCCCTCGATGTGAAGATGGAGTTCGGCCTTCGGGGCGGCCGCCACGATCGCCGGCAGTCGTTGCACAGAGAGTGCCTGAAAGTCGTGCTCGTGGGCCATCGCTTCAGCCGGCCTCAGGCCGCCCCCACCACCCGCACACCGCTCGAGAGCCGCAGCGTGGCCGGTCCGCGGGCAAAGTGCAGTTCGACCAGCCCCGCCCGCCAGCCGGCCGCGGGCGTCGCCAGCGGCAGCCGCCAGCCGTCGCCAGCGCGGTCGATGTGGGCCACGTTCCAGCGGGCATCGCGAAAATCACGGCCTGGAGACTCGGCCACCCAGCCGACCGCCCGGGCGACGTCGGCGGCGCAGTCCACCGTCACGCCGTCGTCGGTCTCGTCCCAGGCCATCTCCGGCAGGGGCTCGAGTCCCGCCACGTGTCGCCCCATGGCCACCACCAGCGATGCGAGTCGGTCGCGGGCGAGCGTGTGACTCTCGTTGGGCCCGTAGGCGAGCCACCGCGGGCCCGCCAGGCGGTCCGCGTAGAGGCCGCAGGCCTCCAGTGGCCAGTAGGGATCGTTGGTGCCCAGGGCGATCAGTTTGGGCTGCACGATCCGCGCCCGGTAGCTGAAGGGATCGACGAGTGCGACGAGGTCGCAGCCGCGGGGTGATCCCAGCAACCGCTCCATGCCCTGCGCCGCGTAGTCGGCAAGCTGGTCCGACAAGCCGCCGAAGGTCGCACGCTGCAGGGCCACGTGCCGTTCGAGCGACAGCATGTCGATCACCGCCGGCACCAAACCGCCGACGCGGTCGTCCACCGCGGCGGAGAGCCAGGTCGTCCAGCCGCGCTTGCTGGCGCCACTGAGCACGAAGCCCTCGACATCGACGCCCCAGCGGTCGTGGGCCGTCTGTGAGGCGGCCGTCATGCCCTCGACGGCCGCCTTCACCATCGGCAGGAGCAGAGGCCAGGTGACGTCCCCCGTGCGGGCGAACTCGACGAAGGTGTGGGCGATCAACGCGTCCTCGACGAGCCCGTCGAACATCGGTTGGTGGGGCACCTGCCCCAGGTAGGCGGCGGGCAAGCCGGCCCGCATGGCCAGTTCGGCGATCTTCTGCACCTGCCCGCCAGGCCGGGTGAGCCCCCGCCGCGGCAGGCGGTCGCTCGTGCCGCCGCCGATGATCAGCAGCATCTGTCCGCCCGCCACCTGCTCGGGCCGCACAAGCGAGAGTTCGTGGGCCCACTCCACGCCCCGCCACCGCTCGCTGACGAGCCGGCCGGTGAGCCATTCGCCCCCCGGCAGCCCGCCGTGGCCGAGCGGTTCGAAGTGCGTCGCCCTGTCGGGTCGGTCCGCATAGGCGGCCAGCGCACCGGTCGCCTTGGGGCGGCCGGTTGACGTCGTCGCCACCGCCGGCTGGGCCGAGGATAGTCGGGGAGTCATGGTGGCGACGGCGATCGCGCCGGCCGTGAACGTGCGGCGGGTGGTGGCCCGCAGCGGTCGACCCCGTGGCTGGCTCGGTGGCAGCATGCGGCGATCCCTCACGCCTCGTGTCAGACAGCTCACGACGACGGTCCCAGCGTAACGGCGCCGGCACCGTGCCGGCCGCACATGGTCAGTCGTCCTGCAGTTCCAGCCACCGCTCCTCGGCCGCGGCGAGCCTCCGCTCCACGTCACCCAGCGCCTCGTGCAACCGCAGCGCTTCGGCAGGATCGGTGGCCGCCATCAGCGCGTGATGGAGCTGGCCCTTCTCAGCGCCGAACTTCGCAATCGACTTCTCGAGGCTCGCCACCTCCCGCCGGGCGGCCCGGTCGTCGTGGCCCTTGGCCTGGCGGCCGGAGCGCGGCGGTGCGGGGCCACGGTGCCGGCCGGCGGCCGCCTCGGCGGCATCGATTTCGCTGGTCACCTTCGTGACGTAGGCGTCGTAGTCACCGAGGTGGTCGATCACGCGGCCGTCGCGGACTTCGATCACGGTCGTGGCCACGGCCCGCATGAACGACCGGTCGTGGCTCGTGAACACGAGCGTACCCCGGTAGTCGGCCAGCGCGCCGGCCAGCGCCTCGACCGTCTCGACGTCCAGATGGTTGCCCGGCTCGTCGAGCACGAGCACGTTGGCAGAGCCGAGGAGCAGGCCGGCCAGGCAGAGACGGGCCCGCTCCCCGCCGGAGAGCACGGCGATTGACTTGTCGACGCCGCTGCGACGGAACAGCATCGCCGCTGCGACGTCCAGGATACGTTGCTGCTTGGTGCCCGGGGCGGCGACGTGTTCGAGTTGCTCGAGCACGGTCCTGCGCTCGTCGAGGCTCGTGTAGACGTGCTGTGCGTAGGTGCCGATCTCGCATCCATGACCCCAGCGGACATCGCCGGCCAGCGGCGGCAGCGACCCGACGATGGTCCGCAGCAGCGTCGTTTTGCCCTGGCCGTTGTCGCCTACGATCGCGGCCCTGGTGCCGTGCACGACGTCCAACGAGACCTCCGAGGCCACGGAGTGATCGGCGTAGCCGATCACGAGGTCGCGGCAGCGGAGGGCCGTGCCGCGGCGGGCGACGATCTCGGGGCACCTGATCGCGGCCGTCGGCGCGTCCACCTGAATCTCCTCGAACTCTAGCCGTTCGAGTTGCTTGGCCTTCGACTTCGCCCGCGAGGCCGTGGAGGCCCGTGCCCGGTTGCGGGCGATGAAGTCTTCAAGTTCGCGTTTTTTGACGAGCACGGTGGCGTTGGTCCGCTCGGCGGTCAGCCGTCGCTCGCGCTGGTGGACGAGGTAGTCGTCGACGGGACCGGGATGGAGCGTGAGCCGGCCGTGGGCAAGATCGAGCGTCTGGTCGCAGGTGGCTCCGAGGAAGGCCCGGTCGTGTGACACGACCAGACAGGCCTCGCGGTAGCTGCAAAGAAAGTGCTCGAGCAGAATCTGGGTCCGCAGGTCGAGGAAGTTGGTGGGCTCGTCGAGCAGCAGTAGGTTTGGCTCGTGCAGCAGGAGGGCGGCGAGTTTGACACGGGTCTGCCAGCCACCGGAGAGTTCCTTGACTGGGCCGGTGAGTCGTGGCCCCTTGAGTTCGAAGTCACCGGCCACCTCCCCGCACTTCCAGTCCGGCTGTCCGCTATCCCGCATCAGGAAGTCGAGGGCCGACTCCCCGGGCTCGAAGGGGTCGTGCTGCCGCAGGTATCCCAGACGCAGCCGGGAATGGCGGACGATCTTGCCCGAGTCGAGTTCCTCCTCACCAAGAATGATCTGCAGCAGGGTGCTCTTGCCGGCTCCGTTGCGGCCGATAAAGCCCACGCGGCCGCCGTCGGTGATCGTCGCATTGGCGTCGTTGAGCAGCACCTGATCGCCGTAGCGTTTGCAGGCGTTCTTGATGTCGAGCAGGACCGCCATGGCGTGCCGGAAGAAAGGCGCCGCCGCTCAGGCCGCGTGGACAAACATGCGTGCGTGAGTTCCGCAGCCGTCCGTCGGCTGAGGGGAGATCCAAAGGGCCTCTGCTTTGGTCCAGCGGGCCCCTGGGATGAGATCGAGCGGAGGGCACGGGAGTCGAACCCGCAACCGGTTTCCCGGCACGACATTTCCAGTGTCGCCGCTAGCCATTCGCTTACCCTCCACAAGTCACTGATTCGGTTGGACTTAAGGGACTCGAAC
>VGYP01000155.1 GCA_016872955.1 Planctomycetota bacterium | reverse complement strand
CAGCGTGCTGCCGACGCTGTTCGGCGAGAGCGTGGTCATGCGGGTGCTCGACCGCGGAGTCGTGTCGCTCGATCTCGAGAAGGTGGGCATGGACGGGGCGATGTTGCGGCGGTTCCGGGAGGTGATCCGGCGGCCCAACGGAATCGTGCTCGTGACGGGACCGACCGGCTCGGGCAAGACCACCACCCTCTATTCGGCGCTCTCGGAGCTCAACGAGGTCGAGGACAAGCTGATCACGACGGAAGACCCGGTCGAGTACGGCATCGACGGCATCATCCAGGTGCCGATCGACGCCGAGATCGGCAACACGTTCGCCGCCTGCCTGCGCGCGATCCTCCGGCAGGATCCGGACCGGATCCTGGTGGGCGAGATTCGCGACGTCGAAACGGCCGAGATCGCCGTGCAGGCCTCGCTCACCGGCCACATGGTGTTTTCCACGCTCCACACCAACGATGCGCCGTCGGCCGTCACCCGGCTGCGAGACATGGGCGTGCCGCCCTTCCTGATCACGGCCACCGTCGAGGCGATCCTCGCCCAGCGGCTCGTGCGGCGGATCTGCAGCAACTGCCGCGAGGAGGTGATCCCCGGCGCCGACGTGCTGGCCGACCTTGAACTCTCCTCCGACCAGATCGTCGGCAAGAAGTTCTATCGCGGCAAGGGCTGCGAGAAGTGCAATCGCACCGGCTACAAAGGCCGGCTGGGACTGTTCGAACTGATGATCCTGAACGACGAGCTCCGCGACATGGTGATGCGTAACGCCTCCACCGAGGACCTCCGCGAGGCCGCCCGTCGGGCGGGCATGGTCACGCTTCGTGACTCGGGCATGGAGGGCGTCTTCAGCGGCACCACCACCGCCGATGAAGTGATTCGCGAAACGATCCTGGAAGCCTAGACCCCGAAAGCCGAACCCTTTCCCGACCGCCTGACCTCACTCCCACGGGAGCACGACCATGCCCACGTTCCAATTCGAAGCCATCGAGGAGGCCACCGGCAAGGAGATTCGCGACACCGTCGACGCGGCCAATGAGATGGAGGCCCAGGCGACGATCCGGTCGATGGGCTACATGGTGACGAAGCTCAAGGTCCGCAAGGCAAAGGCCGCCGGCGGCGGCGGCGGCCGCAAGCCGGGGCGGAGCTTCGCGATCGGCGGCGTGAGGACGCGTGATCTGACGATGTTCACGCGGCAGCTCTCGATCCTGCAGGACGCGGGGCTGCCGATCCTGCGGAGCCTCAAGCTGCTTGCCGACATGCAGAAGCCGGGGCGGCTCAAGAACTCCCTGCTCGACGTCTGCGACGAGATTGAAGGCGGCGCGACCCTCAGCGAGGCGCTCTCCAAGAGCCCCAAGGCCTTCGACCGCCTCTACTGCAACATGATCCGGGCCGGCGAGGCCGGTGGGGCCCTGGAGGTGATCCTGCGGCGACTCGCCGAGTTCATGGAGCGGAGCCAGGCCCTCAAGCGCAAGGTCAAGGGAGCGCTCGTCTATCCGATCGTGGTGGTGCTCGTCGCCGTCGGCATCCTGGCCTTCATCATGATCAAGATCGTTCCCCAGTTCAAAAAAATCTTCGACGACTTCGACAGTGAACTGCCGGCGATGACGCAGACGCTGATCGACATCTCGAACTTCACCGTCAACTTCTGGTACCTGCTGCCGCTGATCCCGATCGGCGCAATACTGATCATCAAGGCGATCAAGCTGATCCCTTATGGTCGCTTCGGCTGGGATCTGTTCCTGCTCAAGATGGTGATCTTCGGCCAGCTCGTGGAGAAGAACATCCTCTCCCGTTCGTCGCGGACGCTCGGCACCCTGCTGGCCAGCGGCGTGCCGATCCTGGAGGCCCTCAACATCACGAAGGAGACGTCGGGCAACATGATGTTTGAGTGGCTCTTCACCAAGACCTCGCAGGCGATCCGCGACGGCGAGGCGATCGCCAAGCCGCTCAAGAACTACGCGGTTCCGCCCTTCAACGCGATCGCGCTGTTCTTCTGGACGGTCTTCGTGCCCGGCATCGGGGCGCTACTGTACTTGACCCGCTACCAGAAGCCCGTGGTCGACGACCTCGTCGTCAACATGGTCGACGTCGGTGAGGAGTCGGGTGAACTCGACACCATGCTGTACAAGGTGGCCGACAACTACGACGAGGAGGTGGCGGTGCTGACGGAGAGCCTGACGAGCCTGATGGAGCCGTTGCTGATCATCTTCCTGGGCGGTGCCGTCGGCTTCATCGTGGTGGCCCTGTTCATGCCGCTTATCAAGCTCATCAACGACCTGTCGTGAGAGGATGTCGACCATGACCCGAGCACACAGGCACGTCGCACGTTCGTCTCCGCCCGGGCGGTGCGAACGCCGGGCAGGCTGGCGGCGATCGGGCTTCAGCCTGGTGGAACTGCTGGTGGTGATCTCCATCATCCTCGCGCTGATGGCGATGACAGGGGCTGCGATCTCCGGGGTCCGCGCTGACCAGAAGCGGCGGGCCATGCTGAGCCTGATCCAGAAACTCGATGCCATCATCACGCAGCAGTTCAACTCCTACACGTCGCGGATCGTCCCGGCCGGGGTGTCGGCTCCGTCGGGGATGTCGGCGTCGATCCACCGTTCCTGGTACATCCGCCGATACATGATCAACGGCGATCTCCCGGATCGCTGGGTGGACGTCAAGTACATGTACGACAACTCCGATCTCTTTCTCACCGTCGCGAGCCCCCAGTTCCCCAAGGACCGTCTGTCGGCCTCGCAGCGGGCCTACTTGATGACCTGGCACTCGATGGCGACCAAGCCCACCGACGCCTTTCAGGGGGCGGAGTGCCTGTTCATGATCATCACGCGGGGAGGCATCGCCTCGTGCCTCGACTGCAACGCACTGCAGGACGCAGTCAATGGCGACAAGGACAACGACGGCGCGTTCGAGTTCTGGGATTCGTGGGGGAACCCGATCGCGTTTCTGCTCTGGGCGCCGGCCCTCGAGTTGCCCGCGAACTCCGGGGAGAAGTTTTTCTCGGGCAAACGGGCGCTGGAAATTCCCGGCCTGGCAGGGTCTTCTGGCCCCAATCATGGTCTCAACCCGTCGCCTGGACTGGGGATGCGGCCGCTGATTTATTCGGCGGGACCGGATGGCGAATACGGCCTTGAAACCCAGGCTGCAGCATCGAACCTTGCGGCCCAGACGCCCGGCTCAACGCCCGTGGGATGCGATTGTGGCAACTGGCAGGCCAGCCCGACGGCGGTGATGGGCAACAAGGTGGGGACGACCGACACCCGCGGCGACAATATCACCAACTTTGACATGGAGGCTGGGCAATGAGTCCTCATCGTTCCCATCGGGGGTTTACGCTCGTCGAGTTACTCGTCGTCGCCTCGATCCTGGCAGTGCTGTTCAGCCTCGTGCTCAGCGGCATGCGGCGGAGTAAAGGCAGCGTCAAGGGAGCCGCCCAGCAGTTCGCGGCCGTGCTTCGGCAGACCCAGGCGCGGGCGCTCGGTAACGAAGTAGGGGCGTCGCTCATGATCGAGCCCGATGCCGATGGTGGCATCACGATCGCCGAAGGCAATCTACTCCCGTTCATGGAGTGCACGGTGACGAAGATGCCGCCGGCGGCGGCCGCTGGAACCTACCCGACGTCGACGGAGCTCACCTTGAGCGTCCTCAATGCCACGACAGCTGATCTCAAGTTCGGCTACAAGCTGCGGTACTTCGCCGGCGGAGGCACGGCGAACTCGACGCAGCGACGAGGCCCGCCGATCTCCGACTGGTATGCATTCCGTTCGACCGCCCCACCGGCTGCCACCGTCTCGTTCCAGGCCGTCAGTGGACAGACCTCACGGAATGCCTACTGGCCCCCTGTGACCGGCTGCGGTGGCTGCTGTGCTGCCACGCCGCCGCCTTCCACTGGGCTGGTGGCCTGCGTCGCGCGATACCCCACCCGCGGCAGCGTCGCCATGCGGTTCCCGAAGGCGGCGACGGTCGACCTGCGGTACAGCGGCACGGGCAACGCTCCGAGCAGCACCTGGGGCAATCTCGACGCCAAGGGGTTGCTGGGAATCGCCTTCGACCAGCTGGGCGGGCTGGATGCCTTGATGCAGCAGGTGCCGGCGTCGACGACCAACACGACGCCGTCGGCCAACACGCCGATCGACCCTTCGGAACCGGTGTTTTTCTTCATCGTGGACCGGGCCGAGCGAATGAAGATGGACCGCAAACTCGCCACCAAAAGCGGGTTCTGGGTGGTCATTCAGCCACAGACAGGCCAGGTCGACGTCGCGGCCAACGTGCCGCAGACCGGCGTTGACTCGGCCGCCCTGACGGCGGCCCGCGCTAATGCCAGACAGTCCCTGGACCTCGGCAGGTAGCCATGAACGCGTCCCACCTGACTGCGAGCAGCGACCACGCGCGAGCCGGCATGACCCTGCTCGAGGTGCTCGTGGCCTGCGGCATCCTCGTGATGGGGCTGGCCAGCGTCGCCGCCATGCTGCCGGCGGCGGGGGCCCGCCTCGCCGAGGCGACGGCGATCGACCGGGCCGGCACGCTGTCCGCCAACTGTTTCGCCAACCTCCGCAATCGGGGCGTGCTCAAGGCCAGCCTGTTCACTGCACATACGATCAAGGTCGTGGTCTTGGGCGACATGTTTGCGAACGTGACGGCCTTCAAGGCCGCCCCCTTCTCCTGCCGCACCAGCGAGAATCTCAAGGTGCCTGCTTCGGTGTTCCAACTGCCCGACGAGTGGACGCTCGATGCTAAGAACCTCCCGCAGCAGCGGCAGGGAGGCATGTCGTGCATCGCCACGCTGTCGCCCGTCGATGCGACCAAACCGGTGACCGCCGGCAGCCTGGCGCGGCTGACAATCGTGGTGTTTCAGAAGTCGTCCGCCGAAGCCCAGCAGAACGCCCTCACGAAGGTGTGCTCCGGTGTCTATCGCCTGTCGGGCTCGGGAGCCGCCCCCGAGTCCACCCGCAAGCGTTTTCTGACCGGATGCGGGTCGGTCTTGATCGTGCCGTCGACAGGGGGCCCGCGCTGGCTGAACGTGGGGAGTTCCTGGACGTCGAGCAAGAATGTGAACGGCCTGCCCGTCAGCGATGCCTCCCAGATCGGTTTCACCGACGCCGCCGCTGCCGACACCTTCGCAGGGACCAGCACGCTGCCGACCTGGGGATTTTCCCAGTTGATCCGCGTCGATGAACGAACCGTGACCTTGGAATGACTACGGCTGGAACCACCCTCCGGAGAGCATCCATGCTGAATACGTCGCATCACCGTCCATCGCGTCCTCTGCCGGCGACCGCCCGCCGGGGCATGCTGCTGCTGCTTGTGCTCAGCATGCTCTCCCTGTTTCTGATGATGGGCACGCTGGCGATCGTGATGGCCACGCGGGCACGCGAGACCTCGATCGCCTACGCGGCGGTGACGGCCGGCGTGGTCAATCGCTCCGTCCTCGCCAAACAGTTGACCAATGAAGCCCTGCTGATGCTGCTCCGAGGCACGAAGGACACCCAGGCGCAGACCGTTCTCGGTGGCGGCCAGCCGTACGACACCCTGTTGAAAGACATGTACGGCACGAGCAACAAAGCCTTCGTGGAAGAAGCCTACGACGCCTTCGATGCCGCGAACCCCTTCCTGACGCAGGTCACCCTCCACAACAACGGGCTCGTCTCCACCGTCCCTCGGCCGGCGTTCGCGGTCGGCACGAATGCGGCCGCCGCCAGTGTCGACAACGACGGGGATGGCGTTCCCGACGGCGTCTGGCTGCCTAAAGACTCGCCGGCCAACGCGAGCGCCGTGCGGCTCTTTCCGTCCCTGACGACCGACGACGGAAACGTGCTCGAGTTCCGGGCGTCCTTCCTCGTCCTCGATCTCGACAGCCGAATCAACGTCAACGCCCATGGCCGATCGGCCAGCGACACCCGCGGCAATACCGAACCGGCCGGTCCGGCTGATCTCGACCTCAAGGCCTTGGTCCAAGAACCCGCGGCCAGCCTCATCCTCCGCGGCAACGGCGGTTCGCTCGGGGAAGGGTGGGACGACGCCAAGTGGCTGCCTTTGATCGCTGAGCAGCGACGCCGCCCGCCCGATCTCCCGCAGCAGCCGGTGGACGGCCGTTTCGGTGGCTCCGACGTCACGAAAACCTACGATCTGCGGCTCGATCTGGAGGCGTCGCGGCCGTCGCTTCTGGCCGGCGCCAACACCCAGAGCCCGTTCACCCTGGGCGAGCTGGAACGGGTGCTGCGGCAATACGACCACGACGCCAGTGCATTGCCGCCACGGCTCGCTGCCGTGCTCGGCGATCGCGCCGAGCGCAGTCGTATGCGGATCACCACCGACAACTGGGAGACGCCCGGCGAACGGGAGAATCTCAACTGGGTGGCGCCCAACAGCGGCGCGAATGCCGAAAAGGACTTCCACACCAGGCTCTCCGACCGCATTCAGGCCCGATGCCCGACGGTGCCAAAAGATCAGCTCTGTCAATGGCTTGCCAACGTCGTCGACTTCCGCGACCTCGACAACGCCAACACCACGTTCGGTGCCGGTGTGGACGGTGCCGAACCGGTGAAGGATGGCGAAGGGATGATCCCGGAAGGGTGGAATGCCGGCTTCTTTAAGAGCCATGCGCATTTGATCGGCGTTCCCAAGGGCACGCCGCGGGAAATCGCTGGTGAGGTCGCCAAGATGAAGCAGGGGCAGCCCTCCCGAATCATCTCCCTGGTTCGCGAATACCCCGAGATTCTGGAAGCGGTCATGGTGCCCTCTCCCTTCAAGGCGACCATGACGGCCGACCCACGCCGTGAACCGGCACGAATCAACGTCAACACCTGCGACACGTCCGTCTGGAAGAGG
>VGYP01000154.1 GCA_016872955.1 Planctomycetota bacterium | reverse complement strand
CAAGCGGGAGATCGGCCTGGCGACCGACGACGCCCTGTCGCGGATCGCAGAGCGGGCGGGCGAGTTGGCCGTCAGCGTGGCCGGCAAGTTTCTCCGCCAGAAGTTGTCTCCCGACGATCAGCAGCAGTTGATCCGTGACTCGGTCGCCTCGATTCGTTCCCAGCCCAGCGTCAACTGAGGTCCGTCGACACGCCCATGGCCGCCGCAGCGACCGCCGCCGCCGAATCCCAGCCCTTCGACACGGGTGCCGAGCGCATCGCGCGGGTGTATGCCCAGGCGATCATCGAGGCGGCCGACGGCAAGGGCTGTCGCCAGGCCGTGATCGACGAACTCGAAGGCCTCGTGCGGGACGTGTTGCCAGAGGTCCCCGGGGCCAGGGCCGTGTTCGACTCGCCACGGGTGGCGGTGGAACAGAAGGACGCGCTCATCGATCGGATCGCGGTGGGCCGCCTCAGCCCCACGACCGCCTACACGCTCCATGTGCTCGCCCGTCACGGGCGACTCGGCCTGCTGGCCGAGGTGTCCGCCGCCGTGCGGCGGCTCGCCGACGAGCTGGCCGGCCGGCGTCAGGCCTCGTTCACGACCGCCACGCCGCTCTCCAACGACCAGCGACGGCAGCTCGTGGCCGACGTCGAGCAGGCCATCGGCGCGACGCTCGCTCCCTCCTTCCATGTCGATCCCGATCTGATTGGCGGCCTCGTCGTTCGGATCGGTGACACCGTCTACGACCAGTCCATCGCCACCGGTCTGGCACAGCTCGGCGGCAACCTGCACAGGAGAACCATTCATGAAATTCAATACGGACGAGATCGCCTCGCTCCTGCGTGAGGAGATCGACCGCTACGAATCGGGTATCGACGTCCGCGAAGTAGGGCGGGTGCTCGAGGTCGGCGACGGCATCGCACGCGTCTGGGGACTCTCGGGCGTGATGGCCGGCGAGATGGTGGAATTTCCCGGCGGCATCACCGGCCTGGCCTTCAATCTCGAGGAAAACTCGGTCGGCGTGATCATTCTCGGTGACTACCTGAAGGTCACCGAGGGCGACGAGGTAAAGAGCACCGGCCGGCTGCTCTCGGTGCCGGTGGGTGACGCGGTCGTCGGCCGCGTGCTCGATCCACTCGGCAACGCGCTCGACGGCAAGGGGCCGGTGGTGACGGAGTTGCGGCGGCCCGTGGAGACGCTGGCTCCCGGCGTGGCGGATCGGTCGCCCGTCCGCGAGCCGCTCCAGACAGGCATCAAGGCGGTCGATGCCATGACGCCGATCGGCCGCGGCCAGCGGGAGTTGATCATCGGTGATCGCAAGACCGGCAAGACGGCGATCGGCCTCGACGCGATCATCAACCAGAAGAACAGCGGAGTGAAGTGCTTCTACGTCGCGGTCGGCCAGAAGGACTCGTCCGTCGCCGTCGCCATCGACGTGCTCCGCAAGTACGGTGCCATGGATTACACGACGGTGATCGTGTCGGGCGCCTCGACGGCCGCACCGCTGCAGTACATCGCACCCTATTCGGGCACCGCGATGGCCGAGCACTTCATGTACAACGGCCAGCATGCCCTGATCGTCTACGACGACCTTTCCAAGCAGGCCGCGGCCTATCGGCAGCTGTCGCTGTTGATGCGGCGGCCCCCGGGCCGCGAGGCGTTTCCGGGCGACGTGTTCTACGCCCACAGCCGCCTGCTTGAGCGGTCGGCGAAACTGTCGGTGGAGAAGGGGGGCGGCTCGCTGACGAGCCTGCCGATCATCGAGACGCTCGAAGGCGAGGTGTCGGCCTATATCCCCACCAACGTGATCTCGATCACCGACGGCCAGATCTACCTGCAGCCCGACCTGTTTTTCGCCGGCCAGCGGCCCGCCATGAACGTCGGCATCTCGGTGTCGCGGGTCGGTGGTGCGGCTCAGACCAAGGCCATGAAGAAGGTGGCCGGCGGTCTGCGGCTCGACCTGGCCTCGTTCCGTGAACTGGAGGCGTTCGCCCAACTCGGCACCGACCTCGACGCGGCAACCCAGCAGCGGCTGGATCGCGGCTACCGGATGGTGGAACTCCTCAAACAGGGGCAGTTCGCGCCGATGGACGTGGTCGACCAGGTGCTCTCGATCTACGCCGGCACCCGCGGCCACCTTGACGAGGTGCCACGGGACCAGGTGGCCGACTGGGAGAAGGGCTTTCTGACGTTCGTCCGCGACCAGGTGCCGGAACTCCGCAAGCGGATCGTCGACTCCCGTGAACTTGACGGCGAGGGGGAGCGGCAGTTGGAGGCAGCGATCGCCGAGTTCAAACGGCAGCGGGCGGCCGGTGGCAAGCCGGCACGCGAGGCGGTCGGTGCGGGCCGCTGAGGCGGCGGGCAGAGGAAGGACCCAGCGGCGATGGCGAAGGCGCGAGCACTCGATCGGCGGCGGAAATCGGTGCGGAACATCCGCAAGATCACCCGCACCATGGAACTGATCGCCACGGCGCGGTTCAAGAAGGCGATGGACCGTTCGGTCGCCGCCCGCGACTACACCACGCAGTTGGCCAAGATCCTCGGCAACATCGCGGCCGTGGGAGGAGATGTGGCCCACCCGCTGCTGGAGATCCGGCCGGCGAAGCGGGCCGCGCTGCTCGTGCTGACCGGCAACCGCGGCCTTTGCGGCGGCTACAACGGCAACGTGGTGCGGCAGGCACTGGCGATGCTCGGCCAGTGGAAGAGCGAGCGGGTCGCCACGGATGTCTCTGTCTCGGGCAAGCGGGGCATCACGGCCCTCAGGTTTCGCGGCGTGGAGATCGCGTCGCGATACACCGCGTTCGAGGACAAGCCGGAGTTCGCGGCGGTCGCCCCGATCGGTCGGGCCTATCTCGACACCTACGCGGCGGGCGAGATCGACCGGCTCGACGTCGCGTACACGCGGTTTCACGGCATCGCCAAGCAGGAGGCTGTGACCGAGACGCTGCTCCCCTTGGCACCCCCACAGGCGGCCGGGAAGACGGTGAAGCTCGCCAGCGATGACTACGACTTCTATCCTTCGGCGGGAAGCATTCTCGAGGAGCTGCTGCCGGCGAGCTTCATGGCGCGGCTCTTTAAATGTTTTCTCGACGCGGCCGTCAGCGAGCAGGTGGCCCGGATGGTGGCCATGAAGGCCGCCACCGAGAACGCCGGGGGGCTGATCAAGAACCTGTCGCGGCAATACAACCGGGCGCGGCAGTCGCAGATCACGGGCGAGATTATGGAAATCCTCGGAGGCGTCGAGGCGCTCAAGCAGTAAATGGTCCAGCCCGAGTGATGGACGGCCCGTGGCCGTCTGCTGCGGGCCTCCGGCTGCCGATGGCCGGCATCCGGGCGAGGCACCGAAAACCCTTCACCAGTCACCAGTCAGCCAGCTACGCAGGAGTTCGCAGAGACATCATGGCAACCGCAACCACCACCGGCCGCATCACCCAGGTCATCGGCTCAACCTTCGACGTCGAGTTCTCTGAGGATTCGATCCCGGCGATCTACAACGCCGTCCGCATCGATTCCGACCGCAAGGGGGTAGAGATTCACCTCGTCGGCGAGGTGCAGCAGCACCTTGGCGGAGGCAAGGTGCGATGCGTGGCCCTCGGCAGCACCGACGGTCTGGTGCGGGGGTTGGAAGTGGTCGATACCGGTGCCCCTGTGTCGGTGCCGGTGGGGAAAGCCACGCTCGGTCGCGTCTTCAATCTGCTTGGCGAGCCGATCGACAAACGCGGCGTCGTCGAGACCCAGGAGCGGTGGCCGATCCACCGCGATCCCCCGGCCGTGGCTGACTTGTCGACCAAGACCGAGCTGTTCGAGACCGGCATCAAGGTGATCGACCTGCTGACACCGTTCGTCCGCGGCGGCAAGGCCGGCTTGTTTGGTGGTGCCGGTCTCGGCAAGACGGTGATCCTCACGGAACTCATCGCTCGCATCGCCAGCGCCCACGGCGGCTACTCCGTGTTCGCAGGGGTCGGGGAGCGGACAAGAGAGGGCACCGACCTCTGGCTCGAGATGCAGGAGGCCAAGATCGGCGATACCGGCCGGAGCGTGATCGAGCAGACCTGCATGGTGTTCGGCCAGATGAACGAGCCACCCGGGGCCCGTCTCCGTGTCGCCCTGTCGGCGCTCACTATGGCCGAATACTTCCGCGACACCACCGGAGCTGACACGCTGCTGTTCGTCGACAACATCTTCCGCTTCTCGCAGGCGGGCAGCGAGGTCAGCGCGCTGCTGGGCCGGATGCCGAGCGCGGTGGGCTACCAGCCGACCCTGGCCACCGAGATGGGCGCCCTCCAGGAGCGGATCACGTCGACGTCGAAGGGGGCGATCACGAGCGTGCAGGCCGTGTACGTGCCGGCCGACGACCCCACCGACCCGGCCCCGGCCACGGCGTTCGGCAATCTCGACGCCTTCCTCTACCTGGAGCGGTCAATCTCGGAGAAGGGCATCTATCCCGCCGTCGATCCGCTCGCCTCGTCGAGTCGGATTCTCGATCCACAGTACGTTGGGGCCCGGCACTATGCCATCGCCCGTCGAGTCCAGCGGACGCTGCAGCGATATCGTGAGTTGCAGGACATCATCGCCATCCTCGGCGTCGACGAGTTGTCGGAAGAGGACAAGCTCGTCGTGCACCGGGCCCGTCGCATGGAGCGGTTCCTGTCGCAGCCGTTCCTCGTGGCCGAGGTCTTCACCGGCAAGCCGGGCGAGATCACGAGCCTGTCCGACACGATCCGCTCGTTCGAGGAGATCGCCGACGGCAAGTGGGATCACCTTCCCGAACAGGCCTTCATGTACGTCGGGCCGATCGAGCAGGCCGATGAACAGGCCAAGAAGATGGCCGCCAAGGCCTGAGCCCCGTCCGTCATCGGAGGAACCAAGACATGGCCGAGTCACCCCGCGGCGCCGGGATTCACTGTCTGATCGTCACGCCCGAGGCGACCATCCTCGACGTCGTGTCGAGGAGCGTTGTGCTGCCGCTCGAGGACGGCCAGCGCGGGGTCGGCCGCAGCCATGCCCCCTTCATCGGCCGCCTCGGCGCCGGTGAGGTGCGGATCACGACGGCCGACGGGGCGGAGGCCGGGCACCGGGTATTCGTCGACGGGGGCTTCGTCGAGGTGGGGCACGACGTCGTCACGGTGATCACCCAGCGGGCGGTGCCGGCCGCCAAACTCGATCTGGCGGAGGCCCGGGCAGCGCTCGCTGAAATCTCCGGCCGCCCCGCGGTTGGTGCCGACGCGCTCAAGTCGAAGCTCCGCTCCCAGCGGGCTGCCCGCGAACTCGTGCGTGTCGCCGGTCGCGTGCGGTAGCGGCGGGCCGACGTGGTTAGCGGCGGGCGGCCGCTTCCACGATGGCCGTGCCCATGTCATGAAGCGGCACCACACGGTCGATGACGCCGAGTTCGACCGCAGCCCGCGGCATGCCATAGACGACGCAGGTCGACTCGTGCTCGGCGAGGGTGGTGCCGCCGGCCGAGCGAATGGCCTGCATGCCGATCGCCCCATCGCTGCCCATGCCGGTGAGGATGGCGGCCACGGTATGGGGACCGGCTGCCTCGGCCGCCGAACGGAAGAGAACGTCGACGGCAGGTCGGCAGTGGTGCAGCGGTGGCGATCGGACGAGCCGGGTGCGAAGACCTCCCCGGCACTCGATCGCGAGGTGGACGTCGCCGGGCGCGATGACACACTCGCCCGGGGAGAGTGGTTCGTCGTCACCCGCCTCACGGACCGCGACCTGGGACATCTCGGCGAGCCGCTCGGCGACGGCACGGGAAAACGATGGCGCAATGTGCTGGACGATCAAGATTGGGGGCAGGCCCTGCGGCAGGGAGGGCACGAGCTGCCGCAGGGCGTCGACGCCGCCGGTGGAGGCGCCGATCACGATCACCTGTCGGTCGAGCGTCGCCGATGCGCCGACGGTCGGCCGCGGCACGACCGGCTGCCGGAGGGGGGCGGGGCGACGGAGGTGACGGCCCGCGGCGGCAGCCGCCTTGACGTGCCAGGCGAGCTTGTCGGCCAGGGCGCCGATCGACATCGTGCCGTCGGGTTTGGCCAGCACGTCCACAGCGCCGGCTTCGACCGCTGCGAGGGCCGCTCGCGAGCCAGCCTGGGCGAGCGAGCTGACAACAACCACCGGCACCGGGTGGTGCTTCATCAGGATGCGCAGGAAGGTCAGTCCGTCCATGCGGGGCATCTCGAGGTCCAGCGTGAGCACGTCGGGGTCGAGGCGGGCGATCTTTTCCCGGGCCACATAGGGGTCCGGTGCCGTGCCGACCACCTCGAGTTCGGGGTCACGCGACAGCGCGTCGCCGATCACCTTGCGGACGACCGCGGAGTCGTCGACGACGAGCACGCGAATCCTGCGGGGCGGCGTGCAGGGGACTGCTTCCGTCATGCCAGACCTTTCGTCACGGGTCATCGGGCGGGCCTCTGGTAGACGGCGGGGCCGATCTGACGGAATCGGTGCCGCAGGCCGAGCAGGCTCTCGGCATGGCCCACGAAGAGGTGGCCACCGGGGGCCACCTGCTCGTAAAGCCTGTCCAGCAGGGTCTGCCGCGAGGGGTCGTCGAAGTAGATCATCGCGTTGCGGCAGAAGATCACGTCCTGATCGTGTGGCATCAGATCGACGTCGTCGAACAGGTTGATGGTCGATACTCGGACATTCCGACGGAGCTCGGGCCGCACGCGGTAAAACCCCTCCCGCTCGCCGAAGCCGCGCCGGAAGTAACGGGCGAACCACGCCGGCTCCGGCACCTTCACCCGCTCTGCCTCGTAGATGCCGAGGCGGCAGCGGTCGAGCATCCGGCGGGAGATGTCGGATGCATGCACAACCCATGGGAGGCCGATCCCCAGGCGGGC